>JAGWRY010000044.1 GCA_028869495.1 Elusimicrobiota bacterium
GCGAAGGCCTTCGAGGTCTCGAGGCGGGCGGCCTCGCGCGAGGGGCCGAAGACGAGCGCGCCCGCCGCGCGGGCCGCGTCGGAGACGCCGGCCGCCAGCGGCGCCTCGGGGCCGACGACGACCAGCTCGACGCCGTTGCCCTTTATAAAGGAGGCGACCGCGGCCGGGTCCAGCGCGTCGAGCGGGACGCGCTCGGCCAGCTCCGCGATCGCGTCCGAGCCCGGCGCCGCCCACAGCTGGGTCAGCGCCGGGCTCTGCGCGAGCTTCCAGGCCAGCGCGTGCTCGCGTCCGCCGCCGCCGAGGAGGAGGACCTTCATCGCCCCGGATGATAGGAAATGTCATAGACTGTGCGCACCCCCAGCCCATGACCGGAGCGTCCAGCCGCCGCGAGCCGTCCGCCGTTCGCAGCGCCGGCGCGCCGCCCGCGCTCTTCCGCTTCCTTCCTCCGGCGGCGCTCCTGCTCCTCGGCGCCGCGTTCGGGCTCTGGGGCCTGCGCTGGGGTCTGCCCGGACCGGCGCGCTGGCGGGCCTTCCCGCCGTCCTACCGCGCCTCCCCGGCCGAGGCGCAAAAGATGGCCGACGACTGGCGCGCCCTGTATCGGAAGATCCGCGCCGCCCATCGCGCGATGGGGAAGGAGCCGGCCACCTACGCGCGGGACGTCGTCGAGATCCCGGCGGGCTGGACGCGCATCCCGGCCCCGCTCCTCGACTCGTACCGCTCCCTGCTGACCCAGTCGACCAACCCGGACGAGAAGAAGTCGTTCATCATCCTGTCGCAGATGCGGCCGTGGAAGCTCGACTTCAACATCCTCTACATCGAGTACGCGGGCGGCTACATCTACCCGCTCGGCGCGTTCCTGTACCTCGGCGCGAAGCTCGCGGGCGCGCCGCTGACGCCCGACCTCGCCTACTACCTGCTCCATCCGGCGAGCATGGGGCGTCTCTACCTGCTCGGGCGGCTGTTCATCGTCCTGACGCTGCTCGCCTCGCTCCTGCTGATCTACGACCTCGGCCGCCGCCTGTCCGGACCGTCGACGGGGTTCCTCGCGGCCCTCTTCTTCCTCCTCTGCCCGGTCGTGGCCGTCTACTCGCACATCCTGAAGCCGCATTTCTACGTCGTGCTCTGGACGCTGGGCGTCCTGCGCTGGTCCGAGCTGATCCGCTCCCGCGGCGAGCGGCGGGACTACCTCCTCGCGGGCGCCTTCCTGGGCATGGCGGCCGGGTCGGAGCTGGACATGGCCGTCTTCGCCTGCGTCCCGCTCCTGGCCTGGGGGCTGCGCCGGAGGCGGGAAAAACCGCTCGGTCGTCCGCCGCTGCGCCCCCTGCTCGAGTGCTTCGCCGCGGCCGCCGCGGTCTGGCTGGCCGCCAACCCGACGCTCCTGCTCGCCTCCCGCCGCTTCCTCCACAACCTCGTCTTCGTCTTCACCTGGGGCGGCTCCGGCCATCGCAGCACCCATTACGGGGCCGCGCTGGCCGCCGTCGGCCGGGCCTTCGTCCCGGGGATGGGGCCGCTGCTCCTGCCGCTCGCCGCGGCGGGCCTGGCCGCGGCCTGGCTCGGCGACGAGGACGGCCCGCGCCTGCTCGCGACGGCCGCGGCGGTCTGCTTCGCGGCGCTCTTCGTCGGCCTCTGCGCGCTCTGGGGCTTCCAGAGCGACTCGGGCGCGCTGAGGTTCTACTGCCCGATCGTCGCGCCGCTCTGCCTGCTGGCGGCCTGGCTCCTGCACCGGCCGCGCGTGCCGCGCGCCGCGCGCGGGCTGGCCGCGGCGGCGGTCGTCGCGACGAGCGGCCTCGGCAGTCTCGTCTATCTGCGCAACATGAGCCTGGAGTCCGGCCCCCGCGCGACGAAGAGCCTGGCCGCGGACTGGATCGAGGCGAACGTCGCCCCCGGCGCGAGCATCGGGCTGACGCGCTACCCGGAGCCGGCCCACACGCCGCCGTTCCGTTACGACCTCTACCGCCTCGTCGTCTTCCCGAAGCCGTCGATGCTGGCGCCGTCGCGCGAGCCGGAGTACGTCGTCGTCGACTCGCAGGCCGACGCCTTCGTCGCGCCCTGGGCCGCGGGCCGCTACCGGCTCGTGAAGTCCTTCCGGCCCTGGCGCGCGGCCTGGGCGCGCGTCGCGGACGACTCTTTCTTCGCGAACACCGGGATCTTCATCTATCGGCGGGAGGCCCCGGCGCCGCGCAAGAGCTAGAATGCGTTGACCCTCGTTCTCAGGAGGCGTGCCACATGCAGCTCGGGATGATCGGTTTGGGACGGATGGGCGCGGACATGTCGCGCCGGCTCGCGGCGGCCGGGCATCAGGTCGTCGCCTACGACGCGAATCCCGCCGCCGCGAAGGCCCTGACGGGCCCCGGCATCGAGGCGGCCTCCTCGCTGAAGGACCTGGCCGCCAAGCTCGCCGCGCCGCGGGCGGTCTGGGTGATGGTGCCGGCCGCGGTCGCGGGCAAGGTCCTCGGCGAGGCCGCCGCGGTCTTGGAAAAGGGCGACGTCGTCGTCGACGGCGGCAACAGCTACTACCGCGACGACCTGGCGCGCGCGAAGGCGCTGGGGGAAAAGGGGATCTTCCACGTGGACTGCGGGACCAGCGGCGGGGTGTTCGGCCGCGAGCGCGGCTACTGCCTGATGATCGGCGGCGCGGACGAGGCCGTCAAGCGCCTGACGCCCGTCTTCAAGAGCCTGGCGCCGGGCGCCGGGAACGCGCCACGCACGCCGGGACGCGGCGGCGAGCCGGAGCCGGCCGAGCAGGGCTGGCTGCACTGCGGCCCCAGCGGCGCCGGGCACTTCGTGAAGATGGTGCACAACGGGATCGAGTACGGGATCATGGCGGCCTACGCCGAGGGCCTGAACATCCTGAAGGGCGCCGATGCGGGCCTGCGCCCGCGCGACCAGGACGCCGAGACCGCGCCCCTGCGCGACCCCGACGCCTACCGTTACGAGCTCGACGTCGCGAAGGTCGCCGAGGTCTGGCGCCGCGGCAGCGTGATCTCGTCGTGGCTCCTGGACCTGACGGCCGCCGCGCTGGCCGCCGACCCGGAGCTGTCCGGCTTCGGCGGGCGCGTGTCGGACTCCGGCGAGGGGCGCTGGACGGCGCTGGCCGCCGTCGACGAAGGCGTGCCCGCGCCGGTGCTGACCGCGGCGCTCTTCGAGCGCTTCTCGTCGCGCGGCGCGGACGGCTACGCGGACAGGCTTCTCTCGGCGATGCGCAAGGAGTTCGGCGGGCACGACGAGAAGAAGGGGGGCGCCCGATGAACGGCCTGCCCGCCGCGGCGGCGTCGGACGCGCTCGTCGTCTTCGGCGCGACCGGGGACCTCGCGCACAAGAAGATCCTGCCGTCGCTGTACGCGATGGAGGCGCGCGGCGGCCTGAAGGTCCCGGTCGTCGGCGTCGCCTTCTCCGGGCTGACGCCCGAGAAGTTCCGCGCGCTGGCCGCGGCCAGCGTCAGGAAGGCGGGCAAGACCCGGCCGGCGGTCCTCAAGCGCCTCCTCGCGCGCCTGCGCTACGTGGACGGCGACTACCGGGACGCGTCGACCTTCCGCGCGCTCAAGGAGGCGCTGGGCGGCGCGAAGAGCCCGGCGTTCTACCTGGCGATCCACCCGTCGTTCTTTTCGACCGTCATCGAGGCGCTGGGCGCCGCCGGGCTCGCGAAGGGCGCGCGCGTGATCGTCGAGAAGCCGTTCGGGCGCGACCTGGACTCGGCGCGGCGCCTGAACGCGGCCGCCCACTCGGTCTTCCCGGAGAGCTCGATTTACCGCATCGACCACTTCCTCGGCAAGGAGGCGATCGAGAACATCCTCTACTTCCGCTTCGCGAACTCCTTCCTCGAGCCGATCTGGAACCGCAACCACGTCGCCGACGTGCAGATCGTCCTGTCGGAGAGCTTCGGCGTCGAGGGGCGCGGCGCGTTCTACGACGGGGTCGGGACCCTGCGCGACGTGATCCAGAACCATCTGTTCCAGATCGTCGCCCTGCTCGCGATGGAGCCGCCGTCGGGCAAGACGGTCGAGGCCCAGCGCAACGAGAAGGCGAAGGTCTTCCAGGCGATGCGCGAGATCCGGCCCGAGGACGTCGTGCGCGGCCAGTACGCCGGCTACCGGAAGGAGCCCGGGGTCGCGAGGGCGTCCGACACCGAGACCTACTGCGCGCTGAAGCTGCACGTCGACACTTGGCGCTGGGCCGGCGTGCCGTGGTACCTGCGCTCGGGCAAGCGCCTGCCCGTCGACGCGGCCGAGATCGTCGTGCACCTGAAGCCGCCGCCGCAGAGGCTCTTCGCCGACCATCCGTCGCTCCTGGGGCGCTCGAACTACCTGCGCTTCCGCCTGGCGCCGTGCCCCGCGATCGCGATCGCCGCGCGCGTCAAGCGCAGCGGCGAGGCCTTCGTCGGCGAGCGCAAGGAGCTCTACCTGCTGAACGCCCGCGCCGGGGAGGAGAGCGCCTACGAGCGCCTGCTCGGCGACGCGATGGCCGGGAACGGCGCGCTCTTCACGCGCCAGGACGCGGTCGAGGCCGCCTGGTCGGCGCTCTCGACCGTCCTGAGGAGGCACGGCCCCGCGCGCCCGTACGCGTCCGGCACCTGGGGCCCGCCGGAGGCCGACGCGCTCGTCGCGGCCGACGGGGGCTGGCACAACCCGGAGCCGGCGAAGGGGGCGCGATGAGCGCGGCGAACGGCGCGATCCTCGTCGTCGACGTCGGCGGCTCGCACGTGAAGGCCGCGCTGAGCGGCCGTCAGGGGCGGGTCAAGCTCCCGTCCGGCCCGCGGCTGACCGCGGCCGAGATGGTCCGAGGCGTCCGCCGCGCGACCGGGGACTGGGGCTACGCGCGCGTGACGATCGGCTACCCCGGGCCCGTCGCCGGCGGCCGCCCCCTGCACGAGCCCGCGAACCTCGGCCGGGGCTGGGTCGGCTTCGACTTCCGCGCGGCCTTCGCGCGGCCGGTCAAGGTGATCAACGACGCGGCGATGCAGGCCCTGGGCAGCTACAAGACCGGGCGCATGCTATTCCTGGGGCTGGGCACGGGGCTGGGCACCGCGATGGTCGTCGACGGGATCCTCGAGCCGATGGAGCTGTCGCACCTGCCCTACAAGAAGGGGCGCACGTACGAGGACTACCTCGGCCGGCGCGGTCTCGACCGGCGCGGCAAGAAGAAGTGGCGGCGCTCGGTCTTCGAGGTCGCCGCGCGCCTGAAGGCCGCTCTCGAGGCCGACGAGGTCGTGCTCGGCGGGGGCAACGCGAAGAAGCTCGGCGGCCTGCCGACCGGCTACCGCCTGGGCGGAAACGAGCTCGCCTTCCGCGGCGGGGTCCTCCTGTGGGAACGGGACTAGCCGGGCGCCTGCGCGTCGCCGCCGGCCCGGCGGCGCTCGCGCGCGAGGCCGC
>JAGWRY010000431.1 GCA_028869495.1 Elusimicrobiota bacterium
CGCTGATGCTCGTCGCGCTCGCCCTGGTCTGGGGCGCGCGCGAAGCCGCGCTGGCCGCCTCCGCCCCCCTGCGCCTGCGCGGGCTCGACCTGAGCGCCTCGGTGCGGCGCTGGCAGGAGGACGACGTCTCCCTGCGCAGCGCGACCCGCGTCCTGCGCCGGCCGGACGCGAACGCGGACTTCGAGACCTTCCTGCGGGCCAACACGAACCTCCCCCGCGTCCCGGGCCGCGGCGTGCGCGACCTCGAGCTGACGAAGGACTGGGGCCCGGGCCCGGCGCAGCTCCCCGACGTCTACGTCTTCGTGATCGACAGCCTGCGACCCGACTACCTCGGCGCCTACGACCCGAAGGTCCGCTTCACGCCCGAGATCGACGCCTTCGCGCGCGACTCCGTCGTCTTCCGCCGCGCGTTCACGGCCTACGGCGGCACCGGCCTTTCCGAGCCGTCGATCTGGGCCGGCGCCCGCATCCCGCACATGCAGTACCCGACGCCGTTCCACCCGCTCGACACCCTCGAGAAGCTCGTCGACCGCGACCGCTTCCGCCCGCTGATCACGATGGACGTCCTGCTGACCGACATCCTCGAGCCGGACAAGCGGGAGAACGCGCTCGACAAGACCACCTACGACAGCTACAAGCTGTGCCGGACCCTGGGCGAGCTCGAGGGCCGCCTCGACGCCGAGCGCGCGCATGGCCGCCCGCTCTTCGTCTACTCCCAGCCGCAGGACGTCCACATCTCGACGATCCGGCGCGAGGGCGGGCGTCCGGTCTCGCAGTCGCCCGACTTCGACGGCTTCTACGCGCCGTACGCGTCGCGCGTCGCGCGCCTCGACGCCTGCTTCGGGCGCTTCGTCGACGTCCTGAAGGCGAAGGGGCTCTACGACGACAGCGTGATCGTGCTGACCGCCGACCACGGCGACTCCCTCGGCGAGGGCGGGCGCTGGGGCCACGCGTACACTCTGTTCCCGGAGATCCTGCGCGTGCCGCTGATCATGCACGTCCCGAAGCGCCTGCTGGCCGGACGCTACTGGGACCCGGACGCGGCCGCCTACCTGACCGACCTCTCGCCGACGCTCTACGCCCTGCTCGGCCGCGAGCCGGACGAGGCCTCCGAGCCCTACGGCCGCCCGCTCTTCGAGACCGACCGCGCCCTCTTCGAGGCGCGCACGCGCCCCGCGCGCGTCGTCGTCTCCAGCTACGGCCCGGTCTACGGCCTGCTCCGCGGGCCGGGCGACGGGCTGGCCCTCTTCGACGCGGTCAACGACGCGAGCTATCTGTTCGATCTCGACAGCGACCCGGCGGGCCGCCGCCCGCTCAGCGACCCGGCCGCGCTGGGGCGCGCGCGCGGCGAGATCCGGCGCCAGGTCGAAGCGTTGCAAGCGTTCTATCACTATTAGCGCTGGCCCCCGAAGCGCTGATTCTGTAGAATTCCCCACCGAGATGCAGCGATGAGCGAGACTCCGAAGCGCGTCCTCATCTTCGAGGACAACGCCAGCATCCAGCAGCTCCTCGCCTTCTTCTTCAAAAAGCGCGGCTATGCGACGGAGCTCGTCGGCGACGGGGTGGACGCCGTCGCGCTCGCCCGCCGCCACTCCCCCGCGCTGATCCTGATGGACCTGCTGATGCCGGGCAAGAACGGCATCGAGGCCTGCGCGGACCTGCGCGAGGCCGGCGTGACCGCGCCGATCCTGATGCTGACCTCGAAGGCGTTCGCGGAGGACCGCGAGCGCGCGCTGAAGGCCGGCGCGAACGCCTACCTCCTCAAGCCCTTCAACCCGGCCCAGCTCGAAGCCGCGGTCGCCGCTCTCCTCAAGCCCTAGGAGCCGCCGCTGGAACACGCCTGGCTCGTCCTGTCCGCCGTCCTGGAAGGCCGGCTCGGCCTGGAAGTCGTCGTCGTCGCCAGCATCGTCCTCTTCTGGGCCGTCGTCGCCCTGACCGTCTACATGGCGCTGTTCCGCGCCTACCACCGCACGCGCGCGCACTACCGCGAGAGGCGCGCCGCGCTCTACCGCCCGGGGATCGAGGCCGCGCTGATGGAAGAGCCCGCCGACGCGGTCTGCGCGATCCTGCGCCCGCGCCGCTGGGGCGACGCCGACATCGTGCAGGAGGTGATGGTCGAGGCGATGCGCCACCTGGAGGGCGGAGCCTTCGAGACCCTGCGCCAGGCCGCCCTGCGCCTCGGCCTGTCCGAGCGCGCGCTGAGGGACCTGCGCGCCCGCGACCGCCACCGCCGCGGGCGCGCGCTCGACCGCCTCGGCGTCCTGCGCCCGGCCGAGGCCGTGCCGGCGATCCTCTCGGTCCTCGACGAACAGCCGCTCGAGCTGAAGCTCGTCGCGCTGCGCGCGCTGGCCGCCCTCGGCGACCACACGGTCCTGCCGCGGCTCGTCCGGGAGGCCGACGCCCTGCCGCCGCCGCTCCTGCCGCGCCTGATCTCCCTGCTCCTCGAGTTCGACGCGCCCGGCCGTCGCGCGGCCGTCGACCTGATCAACCGCCACCCGCGCGCGTTCCCGCCGTCGGCCGTGCGCGACATCCTGCGCCACCTGTCGGTGGACTTCGGGACGGCGCGATGATCCTGCCCCACGTCTCTCTCGCCGGCTGGTGGGCCGGCGTCGGCGAGCGGGTCGAGATCTCGCTGATCTGGTACTTCTTCCTGCTCAACGGCATCTACGTCGTCCTGTCGCTGATCGCCTTCCGCGACGTCTACAGCCACCTCCTGCGCTCGATCTACGGCGGCTACGAGCAGATCGCGCGCAGCCCGCTGACGCCGGCGATCTCGGTGCTCGTCCCGGCTTACAACGAGGAGGTCGGCATCGCGCTGACCGTCACGAACCTCCTGCACCTCGACTACATGCGCTACGAGGTGATCGTCGTCGACGACGGCTCGACCGACCGGACCCTCGACGAGCTGAAGAAGGCCTTCCAGCTCGAGCCCGACGACGACCGCGCCGGCGAGGAGAGCCTGCGCCACGCGCCGCTGCGCGGCGTCTACCGCTCCCGCCGGCACCACAACCTGCTCGTCCTCGCCAAGGAGAACGGCGGCAAGGCCGACGCCCTCAACGCGGCCCTGGACTACGCGCAGTACCCGTACTTCTCCACGATCGACGCCGACGTGGTGCTCGAGCCCGACGCCCTCCAGCGCGTGATCCAGCCGATCGTCGAGTCGGACCGCCGCGTCGTCGCCGTCGGCGGCATCATCCGCGTCGCCAACGGCTGCCGCGTCGAGCACGGGCGCGTCGTCGACATCGAGATGCCGCGCCGCACGCTCGTCCTGCTGCAGATCGTCGAGTACTTCCGCGCGTTCCTGTGCGGCCGCACCGGCTTCTCCCGGCTGAACTGCCTGATGATCATCTCGGGCGCCTTCGGCGTGTTCGACCGCGACCTCGCCATCGAGGCCGGCGGCTACAGCGTCGACACGGTCGGCGAGGACATGGACCTGGTCACGCGCCTGCACGCGCTGATGCGCGAGCGCGGGGAGCGCGACTACGCGGTGCGCTTCGTGCCCGACCCGGTCTGCTGGACCGAGGTCCCGTCGAACCTGCGCGTGCTCGCGCGCCAGCGCCGGCGCTGGCAGAGAGGCCTGCTCGAGGTGCTCTCCGCGCGCTCGGAGATGCTGTTCAACCCGCGCTACGGCGCGCTCGGCCTCTTCGCGTACCCGTTCTTCTGGCTGTTCGAGGGCTGGGGCGTCGTCCTCGAGCTCCTCGGCTACGCGGTCTTCGCCGCGCTCTGGATGCGCGGCGCCGTCCAGTCCGACTACGTGATCGCGTTCCTCTTCGTCGCGTTCCTGTGCGGGACGACGCTGTCGCTGTGCGGGATCCTGCTCGGCGAGATGACGCCGCGCAGCTACCCGAAGATGCGACACTGGCTGACGATGATGTTCTTCGCGGTCGTCGAGAACTTCGGCTACCGCCAGCTGACGTCGCTGCTGCGCCTGCTCGGCATCTTCGACTTCCTGCGCGGCCGGCGCGGCTGGGGGCGCATGGAGCGGCAGGGCCTGCACCACCGCGAGGCCGCCGCGTGACGCGCCGCGCGATCTCGATCGGGCTGGCGGCCGCCTACCTGTTCTGGCTGCTGTGGCCGCGCCCCTGGATGCCCCGCCGCGAGCCGCGCGCCCCGAGCGCGCTCGCCGGCGCGCGCGTGCCCGATGCGGCCCCGGACCGGGCGGCCTCCCAGGCCGCGGTCCTCCTGCTCGCGCCCGACGAGACCCCGTTCGCGGCCGAGCGCGTCCTGCGCGCGGCCGGCGTGCCCTTCACGCGGACCTCGTCCCTCGACGCCGCGCTCGCGCACCGCCTGGTCCTCGTCCCGCTCGGCGAGAAGGCCCCGCGGATGAGCCGCGAGGAGCGCCTGCGCCTGCGCGCGTTCGTCGAGGACGGCGGGACGCTCGTCGTGCAGACGGCGGGTCTGCTCCCCTGGCCGGAGATCACCGGACTCGACAGCGCGGCGCCGTCGCGCCGGCGCGGACGCATCGTCTTCCGCCCGCAGGCCGACCTCGCGCTGCGCGCGCTCCCCCCCGGCGGCGAGGAACTGACGCTGACCGCGCGCGGGACCGCGCGCGGCATCTGGACCGCGGGCCTGACCCCGC
>JAGWRY010000432.1 GCA_028869495.1 Elusimicrobiota bacterium
CGACGCGGTCGCGCGCCTCGTCGCGGCCCGCGCGCCCGTCCGTCCCCAGTCCGGCTACGAGAGCGCGGTCCGGGAGTTCGACCCGGTGCAGTTCGCGCGCGCGCGCGCGCTGGCCGCGGGCGGCCCGCCGCGGCGGGCCCCGGCGAAGAGGTAGAATCGCCGCGTGGAGACCCGCGACTTCCTGGTGATCGGCGGCGGCGTCGTCGGCCTGTCGATCGCGCGCGAGCTTAAAAAAAGGCGGCCGCGGGCCTCGGTCGCGCTGATCGACAAGGAGGACGCGCCCGGCCTGCACGCGAGCGGGCGCAACAGCGGCGTCCTGCACGCGGGCTTCTACTACTCGGCCGACAGCCTGAAGGCGCGCTTCACGCGCGCGGGCAACCTCGCCTGGACCGAGTACTGCCGCGAGCGGGGACTGCCGCTGAGGGCCTGCGGCAAGCTCGTCGTCGCCTCGCGCGAGGCCGAGGTCCCGGTCCTGGGCGAACTGCTCGACCGCGGCCGCGCGAACGGCGTCCCGGTCGAGCTCGTCGACGAGAAGGCCGCGCGCGAGATCGAGCCGCGCGCGCGCACGCTCGGGCGCGCGCTGTGGTCGCCGAGCACGTCGACGGTGGACCCTTCCGCCTGCGTCGCGGCGCTGGCCGAGGACGCGCGCCGCGACGGCGTCGACCTCCGCTGGCGGGCGGGCTACCTCGGCCTGCACGGGCGAGAGGTGCGCACCGCGGCCGGGAGGTTCGAGGCCGGCTTCGTCGTCAACGCGGCCGGCCTCTACGCGGACGCGGTCGCGCGCGACTTCGGCTTCTCGCGGCGCTGGCGGATCCTGCCTTTCAAGGGGCTCTATCTCTACTCCGACGAGCCGCCGGGGGCCTTCCGGACCCACGTCTACCCGGTGCCGGACCTGCGCAACCCGTTCCTCGGCGTGCACGTGACGGTCGCGGTGGACGGGCGCGCGAAGATCGGGCCGACGGCGATCCCGGCGCTGTGGCGCGAGAACTACGGCGGCCTGTCCGGCTTCTCGGCCGAGGAGCTGGCCGAGGTCGCTTGGCGCGTCGGCGGCCTGCTGTGGTCGTCCGGCTTCGCGTTCCGGCGCCTGGCGGCCGAGGAGGTCCTGAAGAACTCGCGCCGGGTCATGGTCCGCCTGGCCGCGCGCCTGGCCGACGGGCTGAAGACGTCCGACTTCCGGCGCTGGGGGCGGCCCGGCATCCGCGCCCAGCTGGTCGACGTCGAGACGCGGCGCCTGGCGCCGGACTTCGTGATCGAGGGCGACGCGCGCTCCCTGCACGTGCTCAACGCGGTCTCGCCGGGCTTCACCTGCGCCCTGCCCTTCGCCGCGCACGTCGCGGGCCTGATCGGCGTCTAGGCCTTCGAGGCGAACGAGAAGCGGCTGTGCGCGAGGTAGCCGGCGACGATCGTGAACGGCAGGAACAGCCCCTGGGCCAGGATCGGGCCCAGCCCGGTGACGCGGACCAGCTGGGGGAGGGCGAAGGCGTTGACGACGAAGATCGCCCAGTAGACGGCCGAGAAGCGCAGGTACTCGCGCAGCAGCGCGAAGCCGGCCGTCTTGAACGTGAAGTGCTTGTGGGCCAGGTAGCCGTTCGTCGTCGCCAGGGCCTGCGCGGCGGCCAGCGCGTACAGGTAGTGGACGCCGACTTTTTGACCAAGATGGCAGAGGAGCGCGAAAGCGCCGTAGCCGAACGCGGTGTTCCACAGGCCCACGGCGACGTAGCGGATCTTGCGCGCGTGCGCGGAGGCGAAGGCGCGGGCGCGGCGCGCGGACGGGGTCACAGCAGGGAGCTCCGCCGGTCGAGGAAGAAGACCGGGCGCGCGGTGACGTTCTTGTAGGTGCGCGCGAGGTAGAGCGCGAGCATCGGGACGGTCAGAAGCAGGAAGACGAAGCCGAGGACGGAGGCCAGCGCCCCCGCCCCGACGAGGGAGAGGCGCAGGAGCGGGACCGCCAGCGCGTAGAGGGCGGCGAAGGCCGCCGACAGGTACAGCGCCGCGCGCAGGGGCAGCGTCGACGAGGACAGGAAGCCGCCGACCGCGAAGCGCGCCATCCCCCACAGGCCGTAGTGCGAGCGCCCGAGGCGCCGCTCGCGGCGGACGTAGTCCAGGCCGGACATGCGCAGGCCGACGTTGGCCAGCTCCGCGCGCAGGAACGGGAAGGTCGTCCTGTTGTCGAGGATCGCGTCGCGGACCTCGCGCGTGAACATCGAGAACTCGGACATCCACAGGCGCGTCGGGCCGTCGGCGATCCGGCCGTTGATCTCGTAGAACAGCCGGCGCAGGAAGACCAGCCAGCGGGGCTCCGGGCGCTGGGAGCGGATGCCGTAGACGGTCGCGGCGCCCGCGGCGATCTCCTGGTGGAAGCGCGCGAGCATCTCCGGCGGCTCCTCGCCGTCGACGTCCATGATCGCGTACAGGTCGGCGTCGGAGAGGGTCAGGCCCGCGACGAGCGCCGAATGGTAGCCGAACGGGCGCGAGAAGACGGCGGTCTTGACGCGCGGGTCGGCGGCGTTCAGCGCGCGGATCTCGCCCAGCGTGCCGTCGGCGCTCGCGTCGTCCACGTAGAGCAGGGTCCAGTCGACGGGCAGGCGGTCGAGGACGGCTTTGAGCTCCTCGTAGTGCGGACGGACGTTGGCCGCCTCGTCTCGGCAGGCGGAGACGACCGTCAGGCGGGGCCGCGCGCGCGCGCGCGCCGGGGCGTCGGTCATCGCCGGTCGGTCTTCGGCGCCGGCTGGAGCTTCGGGATCGGCTGGGGGGCTTCGGTGCCGCGCACGCCCTGTTTTTTGAGCCAGTACTCGAGCTTCGGCACCTGCCACTGGCGGTCGATCGGCCCGCCGCCGAGCTGTTCGAGCGGGCGCACGCGCTTGCCGAGGTAGGCGAGCGGCGGGGAGTCCGGCGTCAGGGCGTCGAGCACGCGCGGGCGCGCGACGACGGCGCCCCAGTCCGGGAACCACGGCGCCCCCGCGTCCTCGACGCAGGCGGCGTAGGGGGCCAACAGGCCGTCGGGGCCCTCGCGCATCGCGCGGCGCGGGTTCCAGCGGTCGTAGCGCGAGACGGTCGCGGCCGAGTCGAGCGCCGCGTCGTCGAGCATCGCCTGGACGCCCTCGTCGATCAGCGCGGAGCTGACGGCGCCGGTGTTCGCGAACAGGATCACGAGCAGCTCGAGCGGGATGTTCTCGGTCTTCAGGTCGTCGGCGACCTGCCGGTAGCCGTGCCGGATCAGGGCCTCGTCGCTGAGGCGCTCCTCGCCGGCGGCCTGCGGCGGCGTCAGGTTGACGGCGCCGAGCTGGGCGGCGACGCGCGCGACGGTCTGCGACGCGGACGAGACGAACAGGCGCCGCACGTAGCGCGCCCCCTTGGCGGCCAGCAGGGGATAGGCGGCCAGCGGGCGGCCGAGGACCTCGGCGGTCCCGCCCGGGAAGTCCGGCGCGTCGTCGGGGTCGACGAGGAGCGCGCAGATCACGCGGCGACCTCCAGCTCCTCGACGGCGTCGAGGGCCGCGGCGACGGTCGCGTCCCACGAGTGGCGCTCGACGGTGCGCACGCCCTCGGCGATCAGCTTCAGCGAAAGCCCCTGCGTCGACGAGAGGGTCGTGATCTGCTCGGCCAGCTGGCGCGCGTTGCCGGGCTCGTAGAGCAGGCCGTTGACGCCGTCCTTCACCAGTTCGGGCACCGAGCCGGAGGCGGCGCCGATCACCGGACAGCCCTCGCTCATCGCGTGCAGGGCCAGCGACGGGAAGCCCTGGCGGCCGGAGGGCTCGATGTAGGCCTTCGCGGCGCGCAGGTACTCCATCTTCTTCGGGTGCGGCAGGTCGCCGAGGAAGGTGACGCGCCCGCCCAGCATCAGCGCCTCGGCGCGGGCCTTCAGCGCCGGCAGGGCCGAGCCGTCGCCGAGCACGGCCAGGTGGCAGTCGAGGCGCAGGCTCGAGACCGCGTAGAGCACCGCCTCCAGCCCGGGCAGGGTCGCCTCGTCGATCAGCCCCGCGGTGACCAGGCCGAAGCCGGACGGGCGCGCCGCGCGCATCGTCACGAGCGCGATCTGCTGGGCGAAGATCTGGTCGTACGCGTACGACGCCACGCGGATGCGCGCCTCGTCGACGCCCCAGCCGGCGACGATCCCCTTCAGATACAGGCTCGGCACGAGCACGCGCTCGGAGGACTTCGCGTAGCGCTCGGCCTCGGCCCGCGCGGACTCGGGCGCGCCGACGTAGGAATCGATCAGGCGCAGGACGGCGGGGCGGCCGGCGGCCTTCGCGGCGTCGAGCGCCGCGGTCTGCAGGCTGTTGACGATCAGCGCGTCGCACTCGGCGGGGCCGGCCGACGCGGGGCGGATCTCGCAGGCGTGGCCGCGCGCGGGCGCGCGCGCGGCGATCTCGCGGCAGAACGCGTCCTCGCCGTTCGGGGACGACGGGTCCGGCACGAGGAGGAGCCTCATCGCGAGAGGTCCGGGAAGTGCTTCTTCGCGCACTCGGGGCAGACGCCGTGGGAGAAGCGCGTCGCCGTCCGGTCCGACACGTACTCCTCGAGGTTCTGGTAGCCGCCCTTCTCGTCGCGGATGCGCCGGCAGTACGCGCACATCGGCAGGATGTCCTCGAGGACGCGCACGCGCTCGTTGAGGCCGACGATGCGCTCGCCGACGCGCAGGCGCATGCGCAGGGCGTCGGGGTCCACCGGCTTGAGCAGGAAGTCGTCGACGCCGGCGTCCATCGCCTTCGCGTAGTTCGAGTCG
The DNA here is from genome assembly GCA_028869495.1 of Elusimicrobiota bacterium. GTDB lineage: Bacteria > Elusimicrobiota > Elusimicrobia > UBA1565 > UBA9628 > GWA2-66-18. Next base: position 4,726 of record JAGWRY010000432.1, read on the forward strand.
CCGATGCGCTGGCCGGAGAGCAGGATGAAGTAGACGTAGGGGCGCGACGGGTCCGCGCGCACGCGGCGGCAGAGCTCGAGGCCGTCCATGTCGGGCATCACCCAGTCGCTGACGACGATCCGGCTGCCGGTCCGGCGCAGGTCGCGCCAGGCGTCGGCGCCGTTCGCGGACTCGACGACCTCGTAGCCGAGCTTCCGGAGGGCGCCCCGCAGCAGCGCGAGGCTCGTCTGGTCGTCCTCGGCCACCAGGACTTTCATTGGGGCGATTTTACCAAATCGCTCGGCGCGCCGGGCGAAAGCCTGAGGAGGAACTCGACGTTCCCTTTCGGACCCCGCGCCGGCGACTCGACCAGGCCGCGCTCGGCCAGGCCCAGGGCGGCGGCGGCCGCGCGCACCTTGTCGACGGCGGCCCGGCGCGCCTCGGGGTCGCGCACGACGCCCTTCGGGGCCAGCTTGGGGCCGACCTCGAACTGGGGCTTGACCAGGACGATCAACTCGGCGGGAGGCGCGAGGCACGGAAGGATGAACGGCAGAACCTGCGTCAGAGAGATGAAGGACACGTCGGCGACGGCGAGGGTCGGGCGCGGATCGAACCATTCGGGACGCAGGAGTTTTGCGTGCGTCTGCTCCCGAGAGACGACTCTCGGATCGGCGCGAAGATCGGAGTCGAGCTGGGCGGTGCCGACGTCCACCGCGTAGACCTTCGCGGCGCCGGCTTTGAGCAGGCAGTCGGTGAAGCCCCCGGTCGAGGCGCCGACGTCGAGGCAGACGCGCCCCGCGACGGGGACCGCGAAGGCGTCGAGGGCGGCCTTCAGCTTCAGCCCGCCGCGCGAGACGTACGGGCAGGGGTCGGCCTTGAGCGCGAGCTCGGCGTCGACCGGGACGGAGTCTCCCGCCTTCGCGGCCGGACGGCCGTCCACCAGCACGAGCCCGGCCATGACCGCGGCCGCGGCCTTCGAGCGGGTCTCGCAGAGGCCGCGTTCCACGAGCAGGAGGTCGAGGCGCGCGCGTTTCGTCACTTGCTCCGGGTATGATACCATCACCGCGCCGATATGACCCGCCTGCTCGACTGCCGCGCGCTCGCCGCCCGCTACATGGATTGGGCCGCGCGCGAGGTCGCCGCGATGCGCCGGCCGCCGCGCCTGGCGACGGTGCTGTTCCGGCCGAAGCAGAACCCGGCCTCGCTGAAGTACCGCGACCTGATCCTGAAGGACGCGGCCCGCGTCGGCGCGCGCGTGGACGGCCACGAGGCGCAGGAGGAGGAGGAGCTGATCGCGCTGGTGCGGCGGCTCAACGCCGACCGCGCGGCGACGGGGATCATGCTTTTCTACCCGCTCTGCGCGGCGCTGCGCGACGAGGAGGTGATGGACCTCGTCTCGCCGCTGAAGGACGTCGAGGGCCTGCACTCGCTGAACCTCGGCTACCTGATCAAGCACAAGCGCTTCCTCGACGAGGCGCGCGGGATCAAGTGCGTGGTGCCGGCGACCGCGAAGGCGGTCGTCAAGCTCCTGCAGTCGCGCCCGGAGATCGCGCTCGACGGGGCCTTCGTCGCGGTCGTCAACAACTCGATGCGGGTGGGCAAGCCCTTGGGGCTGATGCTCGAGAACCTGGGCGCGACGGTCGTCAAGGGATGGCACAAGACGCCCCGCGAGGCGCTCGAGGAGGCGGTGCGGCGCGCCGACGTCGTCGTGACCGCGGTGCCCGACCCGGCCTTCCGGATCGACCCGTCGTGGATCAAGCCCGGGGCGGCCGTCGTCGACGTGTCGTTTTCGGGCAACGTGGACGCGGCGGCCCTGCAGGGACGCGCGGCCTTCCTGACCGCGCCCGACAACCGCGTCGGCGCGATGACGCGGGCGATGACGTTCGTGAACCTCGTCTACTGCGCGAAGAACGCCCCCCTGCGCCGCGCGTCCCGTGTTCCCGTCCTGGGCTGACCTCGTCCTCGTCTCCTGCGCGGTCGTCTGGGGCGCGACCTTCTTCCTCGTCAAGGACGCGCTGGCGGGCGTGGACGCGGTCGCGATGGTCTCCTACCGATTCCTGCTCTCGGCGCTCCTGCTGGCGCCGTGGGCGCTGTCGCGCCCGTCGCGCGGGCGGCACCTGAAGGAGAGCGCGCTGCTGTCCGTCCTGCTGTTCCTTCTTTACGCGTCGCAGACGGTCGGGCTCGGCTTCACGACGGCGTCGAACTCGGCCTTCATCACGGGGCTGTTCGTGATCTTCGTGCCGCTTTTCCTCATGATCTTCTTCGGCGCGCCGCCGACGCGCCTGCAGTGGGTCTGCTCGGCGCTGGCGCTGGGCGGCCTGTGGCTCTTGACCGGCGGGGTGCGCGCGGCGAACTTCGGCGACGCGATCACGCTGATCGCGGCGGCGACCTACGCCGGGCACCTGCTCGCGACCGACAGGATCGTGCGCGCGGACGCGGACTTGGTCGTGCTCGCCTTCCACCAGTTCTGGATGACGGGCCTGCTGGCCGGGCTCTGCGCGCTGGCCTCCGGGCGGCCGCTCGCCGTCGGCTCGGCCTCCTCGGCGGGGACGATCGTCTTCCTGGCCGTCGTGCCGACGACGGCGGCCTTCTTCGGCCAGATGTGGGCGCAGAAGACGGTCCCGCCGGTGAAGGTCAGCCTCGTCTTCGCGCTCGAGCCGGTCTTCGGCGCGATCTTCGCCTGGACTCTCGGCGGCGAGCCCTTCGAGCCGCGCCGCGCGGCCGGCGGCGCGCTGATCGTCGCGGCGATGATGGCCGAGCAGGTCTCCAAGCTCGACCTGCGCCGCGGACGGCGCAAGGAGATCCTGCCGACGTGAGGCCCTTGCCCGCGCCCCTGCGCGCGGCGGCGCGGCGCGTCCCCCGGACTCCGGAGGCGCTCGCGCGCCTGATCGCGGCCCTGCCCAAGGTCGAGACGCACCTGCACCTGGACGGCGCGGTCTCGGCGGAGACGGCCGCGCGCCTGGCCGCGGACGCGCCGGGCTCGCCGCTGAGGGGCCTGCCGGTCGAGGAGGTCCGCCGCCGCGTCGTCGTGGACCGGCCGCGCGCGGCCCTCCCCGAGGTGCTCGCGGCTTTCGGCGCCTTCTATCCGCTGCTCCGCTCGGCCGCCGCCGTCGAGCTCGTCGCCTACGAGCTCCTGCGCGAGGCCGCGCGCCAGAACGTCCTTTATTCGGAGGTCCGCTTCGCCCCGGTCCTGCAGGCGGCCGAGGGCTTCCCGCCCGAGGCGGCCTTGGACGCCGCGTTGCGCGGGCTGTCCCGCGGCCGCGCCGACTTCGGCGCGGACTCGGGAGTCATCATTTGTCTGCTTCGCCCCTTTTCCGCGGTCAGCCGCGAGGACAACGCGGCGATGGCGGCGCTGGCCGTCTCGCGGGCGGGGCGCGGCGTCGTCGGCCTCGACGTCGCCGACGCCGGCGCGGGCGACGCGCGTCTGGCCGACTACGGACCGTGGTTTCAGGCGGCGCGCGCGGCGGGCCTGGGGCTCACCGCGCACGCGGGCGAGGCGGGCCGTCCCGGCGAATTGGAAGACGCCCTCGCCCTGGGCGTCGACCGCATCGGCCACGGCGTCGCCCTGCGCGAGAGCCCGGCGCTCCGCGCCGAGGTCCGCCGGCGCGGGATCTTCGTCGAGGCCAACCCGACCTCGAACCTGCGCACCGGCGCGGTCTCCTCGTACGCCGCGCACCCGCTCAAGTCCTGGCGCGAGGAGGGTCTCGCCGTCGCGGTCAGCACCGACGACCCCGGCGTCTTCGGCGTCGACCTGAACCACGAGTACGAGGTCTTGGCGCGCGAGCTGGGCTTCGGTCCCGAGGACCTGCTCGAGGTCGCCTGGGCCGGCGTCGAGTCCGCCTTTGTCCCCGCCGCGGAGCGCCGCGCGCTGGCGGAGCGCTTCGAGGAGCGGGCCCGCGCGGCCCTCGAGTCCCCGTTTCCCGCGGGACGGACGCGGTCGACTTCGGAGCGGCCCCGCAGGCCCTGAGCCAGGAGGAGCGTCGCGATCAGCAGCAGCGCGGCGTGGACCAGGACGCCGAAGCGGCGCGCGGGCAGCTTCGCGCTCGCGACGCGTCCGGCGAGGACGCCCGCGGCGACCGCCGGCGCGGACCAGAGGAGCAGGCGCGTCGTCGCCGCCGTCCAGAGCCCGGCGAGGACGTAGCCGCACAGCCCCAGCGCGCTCGCGGGCAGGAAGTAGCCCTGCAGGGTCGCGCGGAACTTCTCGGCCGTCCAGCCGCGGAGCGTCCCGTAGATCGCCAGCGGCGGGCCGTTGAGGCCGTAGGAGCCGCCGAGGACTCCCGCGGCGAACCCGAACGCCCACGCGTGCCGGTCGTCCGTCAAGCGCCGCCGGGGCTGCGGGCGCAGGAGCGAGAGGCCGGAGAAGGCGAAGAGCAGGACGGCCAGCGCCGACTTCATGAGCGGCTCGGGGGCCGTCCTCAGGACCAGCAGGCCGACGGGCAGTCCGAAGAGCGTCGACGCGAAGAGGCGGCCGGCGCTCCCGAGATGGACGTGGCGCCGGTCCCGCAGGACGATGAACGCGGCGATCGCGATCGAGGCCGAGACCGCGATCGGAACCGCGACCTTGACCGGCATCATCAGGGCCAGCAGAGGCACCGCGAGCAGGGCTTCGCCGAAGCCGAAGACGGTCCGGAACGCCGCGGCCAGGAACATGACGGCCTCGACCGCCGCGATCGTCGTCGCGGTCATCGCTCCCGTCCCGGGATGTCCGTCCTGCGCGCGCCCTCCGCGCCCATGATCAGGCGAGGCCGAGGTCGCGGAAGCGGCGGCGCAGGTCGTCGGCGCCGCGGTAGCGGATCGCCTGGATGCCGAGCTTCCGGGCGGCCTCGACGTTGGGCTTGAGGTCGTCGACGAAGACGGTCTGCTCGGGCGCGGTGCCGGACAGCTCCAGGGCCTTGCGGTAGATCGCGGGGTCGGGCTTGCGCAGGCCGACCTCATGGGAGAGGATCGCGCCGCGGACCAGCTTCGGGAACTCGTAGCGCTCGCGGATGAAGTCGATGTGCAGGGCGTTGGTGTTCGACAGCAGGTAGGTCGGCACGCGCGCGGTCGCCTTCTTGAGCAGGGAGTACGAGCCGCGGTCCAGCGTGAAGTGGTCGCACCAGAGGACGCGGAACTGGGCGAAGCTGCCTTTGTAGCCGAGCTCGGAGCGGAACAGCTCGTAGAGGGCCTCGCCGCCGAGCTGGCCGCGCTCGATGCGCTCGCCCAGGTCCGAGCGCCATAGGTAGGCGGCCAGCTTCAGCGGGTGGCGCTTGAGCGCGCAGGCGAAGCGCGACAGGACCCGGCTCGACGAGAAGCGCAGGAGCACGTTGCCGATGTCGAAGAAGACGGCGCGGACCTCGCGGGCTTCGGGCGCGCTCATCGTCCTTTGACCAGGAACGGCACGAAGAGCTCGAGCGCGATCAGGATGATCACGATCCACTCGAGGAACTCCAGGCGCGCCGACGACTGCGCGTTCTCCATCTTCGCGTAGATGCTCTCGAGGGTGCGCAGCTTGCGGCGGATGCTCTCGTCCCAGGAGCCGAGGTGGTGGCGCTTGGCCAATTGCTCGTAGAGCCGGGCCAGGTACTGGTCGCCGAGGAGCTTGATCGCGTTGTTGATGCCCTCGAAGAGGACGGCGCTCTCGACCTGCAGGGTCCCGATCTCGCGCAGTTCGCCGCCGCCGGCGGCGGGGAAGCCCCAGCGCTTCTTGACCGTCTGGCGCGACAGGGCGTCCCAGCAGCGGTCGAGCGCGGCGTCGAGCTGGGTGTCGAGGTGGCGAAGCTCGAGGAGCTGGACCTGGCCGTACTCGAGCACGGCGCGCGTGTCGTCGGCCGTCTTGTCGAAGACGAGGGCCGAGACCCAGTCCACCAAGGTCAGGTCGTCGGCGCCGTACGAGATCTGGCAGGCGAGCGCGTCCGAGACCTCCTGTTCGGAACGCAGGTCGGCGTCGGCGCGCAGGACCTGCGCGACCGCCGCCGGGCTCTCCGAGATCAGGCGCGCGTGGCCGCCGCCGTCGGCGAACTCGCGGACCTGGAAGATCACGTAGTCCTCGTAGAAGCCGGAGATCTGCGGGCGCGAGACCGCGGGCTTGATCCCGGACAGGAGCTCCTCGACGAGGCGGCGGCTGTCGGCGAGCAGGACGTCGTTGTCGTAGAGGTCCTCGGACAGCGTGCGCAGGCCCGAGAACGGGCCCGACAGCGGGATCTGGTAGGTCACGCAGATCGCGCCGAAGTCGTAGAGCACGGTCTCGACGGCCGGCGTCGTCGCGAACGCGCCGATCCGGTGCGGAGCCGAGACCTGGGTGACGCGCAGGGGGATCGGCTCGAACTCGAAGTACTTCGGCGCGCGGCGCTGGTGCTTGATCGGCGTGCGCTCGGTCATCGCGGTCACGCGCCGCTCGGCGGCGTCGAGCGCGATCGACATTCCCACGTCGTAGGCGAAGAGCACGTAGGCGACGCCGTCCTTGATTTCCGGATCGAACGCGCTCATGCGCCCTCCGGAGGACGCAGCGGGAAGTCCGCCGGGATCGGGGCCTCGAAGCGCATCGCTGCCCCGGTGCGCGGATGCGCGAAGGACAGGCGCCGCGCGTGCAGGAGCTGGCGGTCGGCGCCCAGGGCGTCGAGGTCCTCGGGGCGGAGCTCGCGGCGCACGGCCTTCAGGTAGGCCTCGCCGGCGCCGACGTAGAGCTTGTCGCCGACGACCGGATGGCCGAGATGGGCGAGGTGGGCGCGGATCTGGTGGAGGCGCCCGGTCCGCGGCCGGGCCGAGACGAGCGACAGGCGCCCGTCGGTCGCCAGGCGCGAGAACTCGGTGACGGCCGCGGCGCCCCGGCCGACGGCCTGCCGGACCTTGATCTCGCCGCCCTCGGGCCCGATCGGCGCGTCCACGAGCTTCCTCTTCCAGGCGACCTCGCCGAAGACCACGGCCAGATACTCCTTTTTCACCTCGCGCGCGAGGAACTGCTCGTAGAGGGCGCGCGCGGCGGCCGAGTCCAGCGGGAGGACCATCGCGCCGCTCGTCTCGCGGTCGAGGCGGTGCGCGAGCAGGACCCTGCGCCCGAGCTGTCGGGCCAGGATCGTCGTCACCGTGTTGTGCAGGATCTTGTCGGTCGGGTGGCTCAGGACCCCGCCCGGCTTGTCGACGACCGCGATCGCGTCGTCCTGATAAAGGACGGGGATCGTCTCGTGCGGGAGCGGCGGCTCGGCGGTCCGCGGATAGCGGATCAGGACCGTCTCGCCCTCGGCCAGCCGCGCCGAGGCCTTCGCGGGGCGCCCCGCGCGGCTGACGCGTCCGTCCTCGATCAGCCGCTGGACCTTCGCGCGCGAGTACTTGTGCAGGCGCAGGGCGAGGTAGGCGTCCAGGCGCAGGCCGCCGTGCTCCTTGAGCACGCGGAAGGGGACCTCGACCCAGTCCTCGGCGACGGCCGTCGCGGCGGGAGACATCGGGTCAGTATACCAGCGGCCGAAGCGGGCGTCCAGCGGGGCGGGAGGAGAGGGGCTTGACGGCCCCCTTGACAAATCAATGGGGCGGTCCTACACTGGGAAGGACCCCGTCTGGAGGCCCTCCCGATGAAGAAAACCCTTTGGCTCCTCGCGATTCCCGCGCTGTGCGTCTTCGCCGCGTCGTCCCCGGCCCGCGCCCAGAACAAGACGGAAGCCCAGCTCCTCCACGACCTGAATCCCGACGACGACGGCCAGGTCTCCAGCTACGTGCGCGTCAAGAAGCCCGCCGATCCGGCCCAGGCCCAGCCGCAGGGCCAGGCGGGCGCGGCTCAGGCGGTCCCGACGGACCCGATCGAGGCCTGCAAGTACTACCTCGATCAGTACAACGCCGCCGACGACGAGCGCAAGGACCTGGTCGCGAACACCGACGGCAACCCGCTCGTCCCGGCCGGCGGCTGGGCGGGCCCGAACGTCTCCCAGTGGGTCGACGACCAGCGCTCGATCGGGATGCTCAACACCGGCGACCTCGGCCAGACCCTCGCCCGGCTCCGGCAGATCGCCCTTGCCGGCGCGATGGCCGACCAGACCTGCAACCAGGCCCTGCAGGAGGCGGCCGGCTCGATGTTCCCGTCGCACGCGCTCTCCCCGCTGGGCGGCGGCGACTTCCAGGACTCGTGGCCCGCGAAGGACATGCAGATCAAGCAGGACCTCCCGGGCGTCAACGCCGCGATCCGGAACCTGAGAGCCGTCGTCGGCGGCTGAGAGGCCGCGGGCGCCGACTCCGCCGGGCCCGGCTTCAGGCCGGGCCCGGCGGCGTTCTGGTATAATATTCCCGTCGGACGCCCTCCCTCCGGACGCGCCTGACGTCCCCCGATGCGCACGAAGACCCTCAAGAAGAACAAGGTCCACGTCGTCACGCTGGGCTGCTCGAAGAACCTCTACGACTCCGAGGTCCTGATGGGCCAGCTGAAGGCGGGGAAGTTCGAGGTCGAGCACCAGACCGATCCCGAGGACGCCGCGATCGTCGTCATCAACACCTGCGGCTTCGTCGAGAACGCGAAGCAGGAGTCGATCGATACGATCCTGCGCTTCGCGGACGCGAAGCGCAAAGGCCTGGTCGAGAAGGTGGTCGTCACGGGCTGTCTTTCGGAGCGCTACAAGACCGAGCTCGTGAAGGAGATGCCGGAGGTGGACGCCTTCTTCGGCACGCGCGACCTGCCGACCCTCCTGAAGTTCCTGGGCGCCGACTACAAGCACGAGCTCGTCGGCGAGCGGCTTCTGACCACGCCGCGCCACTTCGCCTACTTCAAGATCTCCGAGGGCTGCGACCGGCCCTGCTCGTTCTGCGCGATCCCGCTGATGCGCGGCGGGCACCGCTCGACGCCGATCGAGGAGCTGGTCCGGGAGGCCGAGCGCCTGGCCAAGGCCGGCACGCGCGAGCTCCTCCTCATCGCGCAGGACTCGACTTCCTACGGCCTCGACCTGTACGGCAAGCGGCGTCTGGCCGACCTCCTCCGGGCGCTGTCCGACGTCGAGGGGATCGGCTGGATCCGCCTGCACTACGCGTTCCCGACGGGATTCCCGCTCGACGTCCTGGACGTCATGCGCGAGCGGGCGAACGTCGCCAAGTACCTCGACATGCCGCTCCAGCACGTCTCGGACCGCATGCTGGCCTCGATGCGGCGCGGCACGACGAAGGCGAAGACCGAGGCGCTCGTCGCCGCGATCCGCGAGAAGGTCCCCGGGATCGCGCTGCGCACGACGCTGATCGCGGGCTACCCCGGCGAGTCGGGGAAGGATCACGAGGAGATGCTCGACTGGGTCGAGCGGACGCGCTTCGACCGCCTCGGCGTCTTCGAGTACTCGCACGAGGAGGGCACGGCCGCCTTCGCGCTCAAGGACGACGTCCCGGCCGAGGAGAAGAAGCGCCGCGCCGAGGCCGTGATGGCGCTCCAGCAGGGGATCTCGCGCGAGCTCAACGAGGCGAAGGTCGGGAAGACCTTCAAGGTCCTGATCGACCGCAAGGAGGGCGCGACCTTCTTCGGGCGCACCGAGTTCGACTCGCCCGAGGTCGACAACGAGGTCCTCGTGGACGCCGCGAAGCACTACCTGCGACTCGGCGACTTCGCCGATCTGCGCGTGACGTCCGCGTCCGAGTACGACCTGACGGCCGAGCCGGCCTAGCGGAACTCCGCGCGGGCGGCCGGGGCCGTCAGGAGACGCGCGGCCCAGACGGAGAGGGCCAGGACGGCGAGCGCGACGACCGCCGCGATCGACAGCCCGGCGCGCGCCTGCGGGTCGCGCCACCAGCGCGCCGTCTCGCGGGCGACGGCCGCGAGGTTCCAGACGTTGCCGAGCGCCAGCAAGGCGAGCAGGGCCTTGCGCGCGGGTTCGCGGCGCAGGACGACCCCGATCGCGGACAGCAGGATCGCGGCCGAGAAGACGCGCAGGGCGTTCTCGGCCGGGCTCGACGGCGCGTAAGCGCTCGAGGCGAGGGCGAACAGGCCGGCCCCGGCCGCGGCCCAGCCGACGCCGGTCGCGTGAGAGCGCGGGGCCCCGTCTCGGGCGCTCACGTCAGTCCTCGCGGGGCGCGAACGGCTTCTTGACGAGGCGCCCTTCCTCGGCCGACAGCGCCTCGACCTTGGTCTTGGCCTCCTCGAGGCGCGCGGTCAGGTCCTTCGAAAGCGTCACGCCCCTCTCGAAGAGGGCCAGCGACTCCTCGAGGCCCTTGTCGCCGGCCTCGAGCTCGCGCACCAGCTCCTCGAGCGCCGCGAGCGACTTCTCGAACGGCTCGGCCTTCTCCGCCTTCTCTGACTTCGCCTTCGTCATTTGACCACCTCGCATTCGAGCTCGCCCTCGGCGAGCCGCACGTTCAGGATGTCGCCGTTGCGCGCCTGCGCCGCCTTCGTCAGGACCCGCCCGCGCAGGGTCGCGATCGCGTAGCCGCGGCCGAGGACCTTCAGCGGGCTGATCGCGTCCAGGCGCCCGGCCGAGACCCGGAGCCGGAGCTCCAGCCTCTCGAGCGCGCCGCGCAGGGCCGCGGGCAGGCGCGCGGACAGCTCGTCGACGCGCTGGGCGCGCTGCTCCCACAGGCGGCGCGGGTCCTGCAGGAGCGGATGTCGCGCCGCGTAGGACAGGCGCCGGCCGAGCGTCTCGATCAGCGCGCGCAGGTCCGCGCTCATCGCCGCGGAGAGCTCGGCGACGCGCGCCTGGACCGCGCCTTTCTCCGGGACGGCCAGCTCGGCGGCGGCCGACGGGGTCGGCGCGCGCACGTCGGCGACCAGGTCGGCGATCGTCCAGTCGGTCTCGTGGCCGACGCAGGAGATCGTCGGGATCGGCGACTCGGCCAGCGCCCGGGCGACCGGCTCCTCGTTGAAGGCCCACAGGTCCTCGATCGAGCCGCCGCCGCGGCCGACGAGCAGGACGTCGGTGTCGGGCGCGAGCGCCCCGAAAGCCCGCACCGCGGCCGCGATCTCCTCGGCGGCGCCCTCGCCCTGCACGCGCACGGGCCAGACGCGGATCTCGAGGCCGGGCCAGCGGCGCTCGAGCACGTGCAGGATGTCGCGCACGGCCGCGCCGGCGCCGGAGGTGACGACCCCGATGCGGCGCGGGAATTCCGGCAGGGGGCGCTTGCGCGACTCGTCGAGGAGCCCCTCGGCCGCGAGTCTCGCCTTCAACTGCTCCAGAGCGAGCTGGAGCGCGCCCTTCTCCAGCGGCTCGGCCGCCGAGATCACGAGCTGGAGCTCGCCGCGCGGTTCGTAGGTCGTCGCGCGCGCGCGGACCAGCACCTTCAGACCGTCCTGGAACCGGAACCTGACGCGCGCGGCCGCGCCCTTGAAGAGGACCGCGCGGACCTGCGACTTCTCGTCCTTGAGCGACAGGTAGGTGTGCCCGGACGGGTACGGGCGGCAGTTCGAGATCTCGCCCTCGACCCAGAGCTCGGAGAACGACGCCTCGAGGAGCTCGTGGATCCGCGCGTTGAGCTCGGAGACCGTCAGCGCGCGGCGCTCGGGCGCGTCCACGCCGCTACTCCGCCCGCGGCCTGAGCGCGTAGGCGAGGACGCCGGCGGCCAGGAACCAGCCGAACAGGTGCCGCGGCAGGCGGGACAGGGCCCCGGCGCGCGGCCCGCCGAACCAGGCGATCAGCGCCGCCGTCAGGACCGCGCCGACCTTCTCGACGGCCGAGCGCGCGCCGAGCTGGCGCACGAGGATCGCCGCGGCGATGCCCGCCGCGACGCAGGCCGGCCCGCTGTGCCAGCCCGGCACGAGATAGAGGACGACGCCCGCGAGAAAGCCCGCCGCGACGGTGCGCATCGGCCGATGATACCAAAACGCCCGGCGCCGTCAGCGCAGTTCGAACGCGTAGCCGCCGGCGTCCTGACGCAGAATCCTGAACGCGGGGTCGCGGGCGATCGCGGCGCGGAAGACGACGTCCTTCGAGTCGCAGATCCCGAAGCGGGAATGGAAGACGCCGCGGAAGACGGCGCGCAGGGCCTTCGGGGACAGGCGGCCCGAGACGGCGGCCTGCCAGGCCGTCCACACCCCGGGGTCGGTGTCGTACAGGAAGGTCGGGTCCATCATCGCCAGATAGCGGCGGCGGTCGTCGTGGAAGAAGAGCTCGGGCGTCTCGTCCCAGCGGCAGGCGAAGACGGTCGCGCCGTCGGGCGCCTTCGCGGCGACGGCGCGCGAGAGGGCCGCCAGGCGCGGGGGCGGGACCTTCTCCAGCATCAGCGCGAGGTTGCCGAATTGGAAGGCGGCGCCTGCGGCCAGCAGGGCCAGCCAGACGGCCGCGGCTTTCTCGGGCCTCGCGCCCAGCGCGCGGGCGAGGTCCCGCCAGGAGCGTCCGGCCAGCAGGTCGTCGTAGGCGTAGGCGCAGAGGAGCGTGCCGACGGGGACCGCGTACTCCATGAAGCGCCGCGCGAGCACGGCGAGGACGGCGACGATCAGGAAGGCCGGGATCAGCGTCCGCGTGCGCTCCGAGAGGCGCGCCGGACGGCGGCGCAGGAACCAGACGAGGGCGGCCAGGTGGACGACGACGAGCAGGTGCGCGGCCAGCAGCGGCCCGGGCGGCAGGGGCGTCAGCTCGGAGGCCGGCGGCAGGACCGCCGAGCGCGTCAGCGCCTGCTCCATCACGCGGAAGACCTGCACCCAGAACAGACGCAGGTCCTTCGGGAAATACGGGTGGACGACGAAGCCGGCCGCGCAGGCGGCCAGGCCCCAGCCCAGAAGGCCGCCCTCGGCGCGGCGCTCGAAGAGCCGCAGGCGCGCCCAGCGCGCGGCCGCGGCCAGCTGAGGCAGGAAGGGCGCCGCGTAGGCCAGCGGATAGGCGAGGCTCAAGCAAGCGAACGCCTTGCGTCGGCCGTTGGCCAGCGCCCAGAGGCTCCAGAGCAGGAAGGCGACCGACAGCAGCTCCGGCCGCGGCAGGAGCATGCGCCACCAGTAGCCCCAGCCGCCGAGCAGGAGGACGGCGAACCAGTACCAGCGCGCGCGCACGCGGTCGAGGGCCAGGATCGCGAGCAGGCTCGACGTCGCGAAGGCCGAGAGCAGGACCGTCGCCGCTTTCGCGCCGAGGACGAGACTCCCGAACGTGAACGGGATCAGCAGGAGGTGGAACAGCGGGCTCGTGTCGCTGAAATCCCTCTTCCAGAGGCCGAAGGCGAGCCAGGGGAAGCCGTTCCTCGGGAGGCCGCGCTCGCGGAGCTCCTGGGCGAAGCGGATGTGGAAGTAGCCGTCCACGCCGGGCAGGCCCGGCGCGCGCGAAAGCAGGAGCGCGGCCGGCGCGGCGCAGAGCAGGAACGCGGCGGGCCACTCGAGACGGAGCCGGGGCTCGGTCCTCACGCGGCGCCGAGGCTCTAGCGGCCTTCGAGGCGGGCCAGGATGCGCCCGCCTTCGGCCTCGTCCACGACGGCCCAGTTCCCGGCCTCCGGCTCGCGGTAGAGGACGTCGACGCGCCGGATGTCGAACCAGAGGCCGTGCAGGCCGAGGGAGCGCTCTTCGATCGCGCGCGCGACCGACGGGTAGCCCTTCAGGCGCTCGAGCTGGAGGAGGACGTTCCGCCGCGAGTCCTCGTCGGCGTCCGCGGCGGGGGCTTCCGTCCCGCCGGCCAGCGCGAGCCAGTCGCGCACCGGGCCCGCGGGCAGGCTCGACAGCCCCTGCCGGCGCGCGCGCATCGCGCCGCAGTCGCTGTGGCCGCAGATCACGACGTCGCGGACCTTCAGGATCTCGAGCGCGTACTCGATCGCGGCGGCCGCGGCGGTCCCGCCCGGATCTCCCCACGGCGGGATCATATTGCCGACGTTGCGCAGGACGAAGAGGTCGCCCGGGTCGGCCGAGGCGAAGACGTTGACCGCGACGCGGCTGTCCGAGCAGGCGATGAACAGGGCGTCCGGCTGCTGGCCGAGGGCGAGCTTGGCGAAGGTCCCCGCGTAGCCCTCGCGCCGGGCGCGGCGAAAGTCGACGATCCCTTGGATCAGCTTTTTCATGGTCGGAGGGTCCTCAGCCGCTCGGCCAGGCGCTTCTCGTCGCCCTGGTCGGTCGGCTCGTAGAATCTCTTCGGCTGAGGCATGTACTCCTGCCTCACCCAATGGCCGGGGAAGTCGTGCGCGTACTTGTAGCCCTTGCCGTGGCCGCGCTCCTCGGCGTCCATGCTGGCGTCGCGCAGGTGGAGCGGCACCTCGCGCGCCGGTCCGGTCCGGACCTCGCCCAGCGCGGCGTCGACGGCGAGATACGCGGCGTTCGACTTCGGCGCGCAGGCGACGTAGAGCGCGGCCTGCGAGAGCGGGATGCGGGCCTCGGGCATGCCCAGGACCTCGGCGGCGCGGAAGGCGGCCTCGGCGATCAGCAGAGCGCGGAAGTCGGCGTTGCCGACGTCCTCGGCGGCGCAGATCAGGATGCGGCGCGCGATGAAGCGCGGGTCCTCGCCGGCCTCCAGCATCTTGGCCATCCAGTAGACGGCCGCGTCGGGGTCCGAGCCGCGCATCGACTTGATGAACGCGGAGATGTGGTCGTAGTGGTCGTCGGAGCGCTTGTCGTACCTGATCTGGCGCTTCTGGATGGACTCCTCGGCCACGTCGAGCGTGACCCGCCGTTCTCCGTTCGTGTCGGGAGCCGTGGTGAGCGCCGCGATCTCGAGCGCGTTGAGCAGGCGCCGCGCGTCGCCCCCGGCCTGGCGTACGAGATGGGCCTTGGCCTCGGGCGTCAGCACGACCTTGAGCGAGGCGACGCCGCGATCGGCGTCGGCGACGGCGCGGTCGAGGAGCTTGGCGAGCTCCTCCTCGGGGATCGGCGCGAACTCGAAGGCGGTCACGCGCGAGCGCAGGGCGGCGTTGACGTAGAAGCCGGGGTTCTCGGTCGTCATGCCGATCAGCAGGACGTCCCCGCGCTCGACGGAGGGCAGGAGCGCGTCCTGCTGGGAGCGGTTGAAGTGATGGATCTCGTCCACGAGCAGGAGGGTCCGTCTCCCGAGGCTCGCGGACGAATACTTGGCCTGCTCGACGGCCTTTCGTATATCGGCCACCCCGGCCGTCACCGCGTTCAGCTCGACGACGTCGGCCCCCGCGCGCCCCGCGATGTGCCGCGCGAGCGCCGTCTTGCCGCAGCCGGGCGGCCCGAAGAAGAGCGCGGAGGCGAAGCGGCCGCTCTCGACGAGGCGGCGCAGGAGCTTGCCGGGGCCGAGCAGGGCGCGCTGGCCGACGAACTCGTCGAGCTCCCGCGGGGCCAGCCGCGCCGCGAGCGGGCGGGCCTCGCCGCCGGCGCTGAACAGCTCGCTCACGTCCCTCCGGCGGGCTTGCCGGCGTCGAGCGAGTCGCGCAGGGACTGGGAGAGCTGTTCGGCCTTGTTCTCGAGCAGGCGCCGCGTCATGTCGTGCGCGGAGCGCTCCTTGTCGTAGTCGGCCGCGAACGAGAGCGCGACCAGGAGCGCGATCTTCGAGGTGTCGGCGACCGTCTTGTTCTGGGCCTGGAGGTCGGTCATGCGCTCGGAGACCTGCTGGGCGAGCGCGTTGATCTCGATGGGGGTCAGTCCCTCCATCTCGACGACGAGGCGGCGCGTGCCGATCTGGACTTCGACTCTCTCGTTCACGAGATCTTCTCCAGCTTCTCGGAGAGCTTGGCCAGGCGCGCGCGCAGGCGCTCGTGGCGCGCGAGGGTCAGCTTCGCCTCGCGCAGCTCCTCTTTCAGCCTCTTGTGCTCGGTCTCCAGACGCGACAGCTTGTCCTTGAGACCGCTGTTCTCGGCGGCCAGCCGGCCCAGCGACTCGGAGGCCTGCTTGACCAGGCCCTCGAGCTGCTTGAGGCTCTGGATGGGCCCGAGCACGTCAGCTCCTCAGGACGGCGCCGAGCTTCTCGGACAAGGCCTTCACGACGGCGTCCGTGAAGCCGGCGATCTCGGCGTCGGTCAGCGTGCGGTCGTCGCGGCCGAAGGTCAGGCGCACGGCGAAGCTCTTCTTGCCGTCCGGAATCCCCTTGCCCTCGTAGACGTCGAAGAGGAGCGCGTCCTGGAGCTCGGCGATCGCGCAGGCGCGCAGCGCTTCCTCCAGGCGCCCGTACGGGAGCGATCTGTCGACGACCAGCGCGAGGTCGCGGCGCGAGACGGGGAACGGCGAGAACGGGGCGTACTTCGCCGTCGGCGCCGGCTTGGCGGCCAGGCGCTCGAGGTTCAGCTCGAAGAGCACGGCGCCCTCGCCGTCGAGGTCGAAGGCGCGCGCGGCGCGCGGGTGCAGCCAGCCGACGCTGGCGATCGCCTCGCCGGCGACGAAGGCGCGCAGGGCGTTGGCCGGGTGGAAGAGAGGGTCGCAGACCCAGCGCCCGGCGTTCCCGGTCCCGGGCCTCTCCCAGGAGACCGGCCCGGCGCCGCCCAGCAGGGCCTCGACGGCGGCCTTCGCGTCGGCGAAGCCCGCGCGCGGCGCGCGCGCGGCCTGCCAGCGGACGTCGAGGACGGGGCCCAGCAGGAGGCCGGCGGCGCGCCACTGCTCGACGACCGCGCCGCCCTTGAGGGAATACGCCTTGCCCAGTTCGAAGAGGCGCACGGCGTCGGCGCCGCGGCTGAGGTTGTGCTGGGCGTTCTTGAGCAGGCCCGGCAGGAGCGACGGGCGCAGGAGCGCCCAGTCCTCCGAGAGCGGGTTGGCGACGCGGGGCAGGCCGTCGGCGGACAGGCGCGCCGCGGTCAGCGCCTTTTCGGGGAGCAGGTCGTAGTTGTAGGCCTCGCAGAAGCCCAGGGCCGCCAGGCGCGTCCGGACGCGGCGCGCGGCCGTCTCGACCGGCGTCGTCGTCGCGGCCTGCGGCGCCAGCGGAGCCAGCCGGTACGGGACGCGGTCGTAGCCGAGGAAGCGCCCGACCTCCTCGGCGAGGTCGTTGGCGGTCGCGAGGTCATGTCGCCAGCTCGGCGCGGTGAAAGTGAATTCCGAGGCGCCGCCGGAGAGCTCCGCCGCGATCCGCTTGAGAGTCGCGAGAATCTCGTCGGCGTGGAAGTCCGCGCCAAGGATCGCAGCGATCCGGGATGTGGAGGTCTTGATCCGTCTGGTCGTCGGGGCGGGAAGGACGGCGGGTTCGGCTTTGAGAGGCCCGGCCTTCCCGCCGGCCAGCTCCAGGATCAGGGCGGCGGCGCGCTCGGCGGCCCAGCGCGCGGCCTCGGGGTCGGCGCCGCGCTCGAAGCGGTAGGAGGAGTCGGAGCGCAGGCGGGTCTTCTGCGAGGACGCGCGGATCTCGGACGGGGCGAAATAGGCGCCCTCGAGGACCAGGCGGGTCGTCTTCTCGGTGACGGAGGACTCTTCTCCGCCCATGACGCCCGCGAGGGCGACGGGGCGCTCGGCGTCGGCGATGACGAGGAGGCCTTCGGGAAGGGCGTACGACTTGTGGTCCAAGGCCAGGAAGGTCTCGCCGGCTTTGGAGCGCCGCACGAGGATCCGCCCGCCGGCGAGACGATCGGCGTCGAACGCGTGCAGGGGCTGGCCGACGTCGTGCAGGACGAAATTGGTGACGTCGACGACGTTGTTGACGGGGCGAAGACCGATGGATTCCAGGCGGCCCTTCAGCCATTCGGGGCTCTCGCCGACTTTGACGCCTTCGATGAGGCGTCCGCCGTAGAACGGGCAGGCCTGCGCGTCCTCGACCGAGACCGGAAGGGCCTTCGACAGGGCCTCGTCGACGCCGGAGGCCAGGGGCTTGAGCGTCCGGCCCAGCGCGGCGGCCAGCTCGCGCGCGAGGCCGCGGTGGGACAGGCAGTCCGGGCGGTTCGAGGTCGCCTCGACCTCGAGGACGTCGTCGGCGGGGCCGAGGAGCGCGCCGACGTCGGCGCCGAGCGCCGGGCCCTCGCCCATCACCCAGATGCCGTCGACGTCCTTCGAGAGGCCCAGCTCCTCGCGCGAGCAGATCATGCCCTGGCTCTCGACGCCGCGCAGCTTGGCCTTCTTGATCTTGAACTCGCCGGGCAGGACCGCGCCGATGCGGGCGAAAGCGACGGTCTGTCCGGCGGCGACGTTCGGGGCGCCGCAGACGACGCTCCACTTGGCCGCGCCGTCGTCGACGGTGCAGACGGAGAGCTTGTCGGCGTTCGGGTGCTTGTCCTTGGCCAGCACCCGGCCGACGACGACGCCGGAGAACTGCGGTCCGCGGCGCTCGACGCCGGCGACCTCGAAGCCGAGCTTGAGGAGCAGGGCCGAGAGGTCCTCGGTCGAGAGGCCGTGCTCCAGATGGTCCTTCAGCCAGCTAGACGAGATCTTCATCGAATTGGCGCAGGAATCGGAGGTCGTTCGTGTAGAAGTCGCGCAGGTCGCGCACGCCGTGGACCAGCATCGCGACGCGCTCGACGCCGATGCCGAAGGCGAAGCCGGACCAGGTCTCCGGGTCCCAGCCGACGTTCCGCAGGACCTTCGGATGGACGACGCCCGCGCCGAGAATCTCGATCCAGCCGGTGTGCTTGCAGGCGGGACAGCCGGTGCCCGGGCAGAAGAAGCACTTGACGTCGACCTCGGTCGACGGCTCGGTGAACGGGAAATAGGACGGGCGGAAGCGGGTCTTCGTGGACGAGCCGAGCAGGCTCTCCAGGAAGGTCTGCAGGTGGCCCTTGAGGTCGGCGAAGCCGAGGCTCCGGTCGATCACCAGGCCCTCGACCTGATGGAAGACGGCCGAGTGGGTCGCGTCGATCTGCTCGTGGCGGAAGACGCGGCCGGGGCAGACGATGCGGATCGGGGGCTTGCCCGCCTCCATCGCGCGGATCTGCACGTTCGAGGTGTGGGTGCGCAGGAGGCGCGGCAGGTCCTGCAGGTAGAAGGTGTCCTGGGTGTCGCGCGCGGGATGGTCGCCGGGCATGTTCAGCGCGTCGAAGTTGTGGAACTCGTCCTCGACCTGCGGGCCCTCGGCCCACGAGTAGCCGAGCCGCCGGAAGATGTCCGCGATCCGGCCGAGGGTCGTCGTCAGCGGATGCAGGCGCCCGCGCGGCGGACGCAGGGCCGGCAGGGTCAGGTCGATCGCGTCCTTCCGGAAGGCGTCCGCATCGGCGGCGTCCTCCAGGCGCGACTTGGCGGCGGAGAGCTTCGCCTCGAAGGCGGCCTTCAGGGCGTTGCCCTTGGGACCGCAGGCCTTGCGGTCGTCGAGCGGGAGGTCTTTCAGGGACTTCAGCAGCTCGGTGAGCTCGCCCTTGCGCCCCAGGAAGCGGACGCGGACCTCCTCGAGCTTCGGGAGGTCCGCGGTCTTCTCGACGTCCGCCGCCGCCAGGGCCGACTCGACCTTCGCGTACTCCTGTTGCCAGGCGGCGAGGGTCTTCGTCGGCTCCATGGCCGGAAGGCTAGGCGCCCTGGGCGATCGAGACGAGCTGCTTGAAGGACGCGCCGTCGCGGGCGGCCAGCTCGGAGAGCATCTTCCGGTTCAGGGTGACGCCCGCCTTCTTCAGCCCGTTCATGAAGCGGCTGTAGGTGGTGTCGTTCTGTCGGCAGGCGGCGTTGATGCGCTCGATCCACAGGGAGCGGAAGTCGCGCTTCTTCTCCTTGCGGCCCTTGTAGGCCTCGTTGAGCGACTGCTCGACCTGCTGCTTGACCATCCGCCAGCGCGTGCTCTTGGCGGAATAGTTGCCCTTCGCGAGCTTGAAGAACTTCTTCTTGTGGTGGCGCGTGGTGACGCCGGACTTGATGCGCATGTCGGGACCTCTTAGTAGGGCAGGAACCGACGCATCGTCTTCGTGTCGGTGCCGTTCAGGTAGTCGGAGCCGCGCAGGAAGCGGCGGCGCTTGCCGCCGAGCGGGGCCATCAGGTGGCGCTGGCCCGGGTGCTCGTGCTTGAGCTTGCCGGAGCCGGTCTTGCGGAAGCGCTTCTTCGCGCCGGAGTGGTTCTTGAGCTTGGGCATGACAACCTCTACTTTTGTTGTTGCGTCTTCAGTGCTTCGGGATCAGGACCATCACGAGGCGGTTGCGGTCGGGCAGGGGCTTCTGCTCGACGGCCGCCTTCGCGGCGAGCTTGTCGACGATCGACATCAGGAGCTTCATCCCGAGGTCCCGGTGCTGCATCTCGCGCCCGCGGAAGACCACGGTCACGCGCACCTTGTCGTGCGAGTCGATGAACTCCTCGATCTGCCGGACCTTGACGTCGAGATCGTGCTGTCCGATGTTCGGCCGGAAACGCAGTTCCTTCAGCAGCCCCGCCTTCTGCTTCTTGCGCGCCTCGCGCTCCTTCTTCTCCTGCTCGTACTTGAACTTCGAGTAGGGGAGGATCTTGCAGACGGGTGGGTTCGCGTTGGCGGCGATCTCGACCAGGTCGAGACCGCGCTGCCGCGCGATTCCCAGCGCCTCGTTGATCGGACGAACCCCGATCTGCGTCCCGTCGGAGTCGATCAGGCGGACGGTCTGGGCCCGGATCGACTGGTTGATGCGCGTGTAGTCGCGCGGCTCGCGCGGCTGGAACTGGAATTTGCCTCGGGGATTGATCGGGAAAAGGCTCCTAATGTCGGATGAACGTCGAGGGGCAATGGTAGCAATTGCCCGTCGGCGGAGTCAATCGGGAGGGCGGGAGCTTAAGGAAGGGGGTTTTCGAGCCGCGGGTCCGGGGCCGGGCCCGGCCCCATGATCCTCGGACGCCGCCTTTGCCTGTTTCCGCGGAAAAATATTACGGTTGTCGTGATGCCGACTTCGCCGCCGTCCCGGGTTTGGAGGCCCCTTCTCGCGTTCGCGGCGCTGCTCCTGTCGGCCGCGCGCGGCTGGGCCGGCCCGCCGTTCCTGACGGACGATCCCGTGCCGGTGGATCATCGCCACTGGGAGTTCTACCTGTTCGGCGCGGGGGATCACGCCGATCTACGCGACTACTCCGTCGCCGCACCGGCGGCGGAGCTGAACTACGGCGCCTTCCCGGAGACCCAGCTCCACGTGGTCGCGCCGCTGACCACGGCCGGCGCCGACGGCGCGCCGACCGAGACCGGCTACGGCGACACCGAGCTCGGCGTCAAATACCGGTTCGTCCATGAGACCGCGCGCCGGCCGCAGGCCGGAGTCTTTCCGATGGCCGAACTGCCGACCGGGAACTCCTCCCTGGGGCTGGGCAACGGGCGGGCCTGGTTCCGCCTGCCGGTGTGGATGCAGAAGAGCCGGGGGCCGTGGACGAGCTATTGGGGCGGCGGCGCCGTCCTGAACTCCGCGCCCGGCCGGCGCGACTATCCGTTCGGCGGCTGGCTCCTCCAGCGCGACCTGAGCGGGAAGCTGACCCTCGGCGGAGAGGTCTTCGCCCAGGGCGCGGACGCGGCCGACGACCGCGGCTACGCCGTCCTCAACTTCGGCGGCTACTACAACTTCACCCCGGACGTCAGCCTTCTTTTCAGCGCGGGACACAGCGTCGCGGGCGACAACCACGCGATCTGGTACCTCGCGTTCTACTCGACCTGGGGGCCGTAGCGGCGGCGTCAGCCTTCGGGGAAGGCGCGGGCGATCGCGTCGCGGAAGGCTCGGGCGCCGGCTTCGGGGCCGCCGGGGCTCATCAAGAGGCGGCCGCCGACCAGCCAGAGCGCGTCGGGCCCGAAGTCCCGGGCCAGTTCGGGAGCGCGGTCGAGGCTCATGCCGCCGCCGGGGGACGGCCACGCCGGAGCGAGGCGCCCCAGCGGCTCGGCGCAGCGCGCGGCGATCGCGCGGCACTCGTCCGGGGTCAGCGCGAAGCGGCCGCCGGCGTTGGGAAAGACCGTGACGTCGGCGCCGAGCAGGCGCGTCATCGTTCCCAGATAAAGCGAGGGCTCGATCCCGTGGCTCCGGTCGGCGTAGAAGGCGCCGGAGAAGGACGGGTGGGCCATGATCACCGCGGAGCGGCTCTCGGCCAGGCGCCGGGTCTGGTCCAGGCCGACGATCGCGGGGCAGATCAGCACGCCGCGCAGGCCTTCCTTCAAAACGAAGTCGAGGCGGGCCTCCAGCTCCTCCTGCGGGCCGGAGAGATGCGGCAGGTACAGGCATGGCCTGCCCAGACGGGCGCTTTCGCGCGCGGTCGCCTCGGCGATGCGGGAAACGCGCGTTCGAAAATGAACGAACGATCCGTCGACGATGTTCTGGTCGTCTTTGGCGATGTCGCCGCCGCCGCGGAAGAAGGCCGCCGCCGTCGCGGCGAGGTCGGCGTCCGAGGTGCCCATCGGCTTGAGCGCGGTCGCGAGGAGCGGACGCCCCTTCGCGCCGAGCATCCGGCGCAGTCCGTCCACGCCGTGATTCGGGCCCTTGAAGCGGGACAGCAGGTCCTCGGTCAGGCGCAGGTCGACCAGGCGCACGCCCGGCCAGATCGAGGCGTTGCCGAAGACGAGGTTGAGCAGCGTGCCCAGGCCGCCTTCGGCCAGCGCCGCGGGGAAGTCGATCGCGACGCGGAAGCGCCCGTCCCGGGCGGCGACGGCGGGACCGGGTTTGCCGACGATCCCGTCGCGGATCGCGTTCGGGAGCGGGAAGTCGAGCGGGACCTCGACCGTCTCCTCGAAGCTGATGAGGCGCGCGAGGCGCTCGGCCTCCTCGGGCGGGCCCGGAAGCTCGTAGACGGCGGTCAGGCGCTCGGAGGCGGGCATGGGGGAAGAGCGGGGCGCCTATTTTCGGCGCGGAGCCGGCGGCGGGGCCGCCTCGAGCGCGGCCTGCATCGCGTCGAGCTCGCGGCCGGCCTGCTCCAGCTCGCCGGCGGCGGTGTAGCGGCGGTAGGCCGCGAAGTGCGCGCGCAGGGCGCGCAGGACCGCGGTCTCGCCCTTCGGCGCGGGCGGCAGGGGCGCCGTCGCGGACTCGGCCGGGAGCGGCGCCGCCGCGAGCGTCTCGGACGGCGACGCGGGCGGCCGGGCCAGCTCGCGGATCGCGGTGGGCAGGTCGTCGGCGTAGACGATGTGGTTGCCGACGACGAGGATCACCTTCTTGAGCTCCGGCATGCGCGCCTGCGTGGACTGGATGTAGATCGGCTCGACGTACAGGAACGTCCCGTCGACCGGCAGGACCAGGATGTGGCCGCGCAGGACGCGGCTGCCCTGCTGGTTCCACAGGCTGAGGTCCTGGCTGATCTGAGGGACCTGGTCGATGCGGCTCTGCACCTGCAGGGGCCCGTAGATCAGCTCCTCCTTGGGCAGCCGGTAGAAGACGATCTCGCCGTAGTGCGGCGGGTCGCAGCGCGCCGCGATCCAGGCGATCATGTTGTCGCGGTTGTGGCTGGTGAAGGGCAGCATCAGCGCGAACTCCGCCTTCTGATCGCCGGGCAGGGGGAGCATCGCGTAGTACGGCCGCATGAACTGCGTGCTCTCCTGCGTGACGATCTGCTTGGCGATGTCCCACTGGTCCTCCTTGTTGTAGAAGACCTGCGGGTCGCGCATGTGGTAGGTGCGGTAGATCTCGGCCTGCGCGTCGAAGATCCCCTCGGGGTAGCGGATGTGGCGCTCGAGGTCCGGCGGCATCGCCGAGCGGGGCTCGAAGAGGTCCGGGAAGAGCCGCCGGTAGGCCGCCAGCAGGGGGTCCTTCTCGTCGAAGACGTAGAAGCGGACCGTCCCGTTGTAGGCGTCGACGGTCACCTTCACCGAGTTGCGGATGTAGTTGACCGACTGGTCGCCGACCTGCAGGGGCTGGGAGTACGGGTGCAGGTCCGTCGACGTGTAGGCGTCGAGCATCCAGAACATCCGCCCCGAGTCGTCGATGACCAGGTACGGGTCGGAGTCGAGCGTCAAAAACGGCGCCAGGCGCTGGACGCGCTCCTGGATCTGCCGGTGCAGGAGCAGCTTCGAGTCCTTGGTCAGGTAGCTCGTCAGCAGGATGTTCCAGTCTCCGCGCGCGATCGCCGCCGCGAAGCGCATCCAGGGCCGGCCGATCGGGATGCCGGCCGTCCCGTCGTAGGTCGTGTACGCGTTGTCGTCGCCCTTCGGGTAGTCGAACTCCTTCTGGTCGCCGTCGACGAAGACCGGCGCGTCGGTCTCCGCGCCGAAATAGATCTCCGGGCGCTTGATCTGGAAGGCGGGGACGTCGCTCTGCGGCGGAGCGTCCTTGAGCAGCATCTCGGGCGCGCCCTCGGCCGTCGCCGAGTTGACCAGCGCGGCGACCGCGCCGTAGCCGTGAGTGTACTGCAGGTTCAGGTTCACCCAGGTCTGCGCGTTCTGCGGCAGGAGCCCGGTCTCGAGGCCGCGCCCCGAGATCAGCACCTGGCGCATGCGCCCGTCGACCAGGTAGCGGTCCGTGTCCACGTTCGGGAACGCGTAGTACTGGCGCAGGGTCTGGCGCTGGGTGATGTTGTCGCTGAACGGCGACCAGTCCCACAGGCGCAGGTTCTCGGCGACGCCGGGGTCCTTCGACAGGTCGAGCGTCTCCGCGTCGCGCGGCACGTAGGGCTCCTCGTGCGCGTCGGCGGCGAGGTCGTAAGCCTGCAGGGTCGCGTCGATGTGGTGCTTGATGTACGGGCGCTCGAGCGTCAGCTCGTTGGGCTGGACGTAGAGCGAGCGCACCGCCGCCAGCAGGAGCGGCGGGGCGAGCAGGGCGGCCAGCGCGCCGACGCCGAGGACCAGGCTCAGCCAGCCGGGCAGGGCCCCGAGCGCCGCGTCGGCCAGCCCCAGGCCCTCGCTGACCAGGAAGCGCCGGCGCGGCGCGGCCGCGATCAAGACCGCCAGCGCGAGCGCGAGGACGGCCTGCACCCAGTCGAGCGGGATGCCCAGCCGCGCGTCGACGAAGTCGGCGCCGTACAGGAACCGGTGCGTCGAGTAGAGGAGCTCGTAGCGCGCGAGGAAGCGCCCGGCGGCGAACAGGGCCAGCAGGGCGGCTCCGCCCCAGCGCGCGGCCGACGACAGCGACGTCAGCACCCGGGCCGGCGCCTCGCGCAGGCTCAGCGGCGTCTCCGGGTCGGCCAGGAGGACGATCGTCGAGGAGCTGACGAGCAGGGTGAACGCGTAGCCGACGAAGGCGAAGATCGTCAGCGCGCCGGCCCACCCCAGGACCATCTGGTAGAACGGCAGCTTGTAGAAGTAGAAAGCCAGCCCGCGCCCGAAGATCGGATCCGTGTAGCCGGGGACGCTGCGCGCCGTCCACCAGAGCGCCGAAGTCCACGGGTCGATCGCGGAGAAGGACAGGAGCGTCCCGACGAGCGCCGCGACCGCCGTGCCCCCGGCCGCGAACAAGAAGGACTGCGCGACCGGCGTCAGGCTGCGGCGGCGCGCCGCGTGGAAGCTCCCGGCCAGGATCAGGAACGACGCGCCCGCGGCGAGCGACGGCGCGACCCAGCGGATCTCGATCAGGCGCCAGAAGGCGGCCTCGTGGCCGAGCTCGCGCCACCAGGCCAGCTCGATCTGGAAGGAGGCGGCCGCGCGCAGGAGCACGACCGAGGCGACGGCCAGGAACAGGTCCCGGATCACCGTCTCGGCCGGAAGGTCGCCCTTGCGGCGCGCGACGGAGAAGAGGTGGAGGACGGCCAGCAGGAGGGCGACGGCGAGGAGCAGGGTCAAGGCGTCCATCCTACCAATGTCGGGGCGCGCGGGGGAAGCCTCAGCGCAGGATGTCGAGCAGGAGCTTGCCGAACAGGGCCGCGCAGACCAGCGCCGCGGCCGGGCGGATGATGCGCGCCCCGCGGCGCACCCCGAGGCGCGCGCCGGTCCAGTTGCCGGCGACGCTCAAGGCGGCCATCGGCAGGCCGACCGCCCAGTCCACGCGGCGCGCCGCGACGAAGGCCGCCAGCGCCGCCAGGTTCGACGCGAGGTTGAGGGCCTTCGCGCGCCCGGTCGCGCCGAGCAGGTCGAGACCCGCGACGCGCGCCAGGCCCAGCGCGTAGAAGGTGCCCGCGCCCGGCCCGAAGAAGCCGTCATAGGCGCCGACCGGAGCGGCGACGAGGAGTCCCCGGCGCAGGCGGCGCGCGGAGTTCATCCGGCGGCTCTCGTCGGCGGCGCCGAAATCCCGGCGCGACCACAGAAGCCACGACACGACCGGCAGAGCGAGCAGGAGCAGCGGACGGATATAACCTGGATCGACGGCCGTCGCCAGGCGCGCGCCGAGCCAGGAGGCCGCGGCGGCCGCGCCCAGCAGAGGCAGGAAGGACTTCAGCGGGAACTTGAGGGACCGGTGATAGCGCCAGGTCGCCGCCGAGGTCCCGATCGACGAAGCGAGCTTGTTCGTGCCCAGCACCAGCGCCGGAGGCAGGCCCGCCGCCAGGTAGGCGGGCAGGGTGATCAGCCCGCCGCCGCCGGCCAGCGAATCGACGATCCCGGCCAGGAACACCCCCGAGCCGAGAGCGGCGAGGGCGGCGGGCCTCACGCGGCCGCCGGCGCGCGGCGCGCGAGCAGGCCGCCGGTCCAGATCAGCGCCGAGAGGATCAGCCCCGGGAACGGCGGCTCCAGGCCCAGCGGGGCGGAGCCCGCGCGCGCGCCCGCGACGACCCAGGCGAGCGAGGCGAGGAATCCCGCCAGCGACGCCGCGACCGCCCAGCGCGCGCCGACGCGCCAGCGCGGGAGATAGGCGCCCAGCATCGGCAGGAGCAGGCCCGGGATCACCGCCGAGCCGACGTCGTACCACAGGTCCACGACCGACGGGACGAGCCAGGTCAGCGCGAAGGCGAGAGCCGCCGCCGCGATCAGCGCGGCCTGCACGCGCCGCCGCCGCGCGGCTTCGGGAACGGGCTTGAGCCGGTCGCCGAAGTCGCGGCCGAGCGTGATCGCCGCCAGCAGCGACTTGGCCTGGAGCGCCGCGAAGATCGAGGCCGAGACCCCGGCGTAGAAGAACCCGCGGGCCAGGACCGGCATCGCGGCCTCGGCGAGGCGCGGGTAGGCCATCCCGGCGTCGGCGAGGCGCGGCAGGGCCGCGCGCGCGTAGAGCCCGGCCGCCGTCGTCATCGCGTCGAAGACGAACCAGAAGGCGATCGAGACCAGGATGCCGCGCCGCGCCGCGGCCGGCGACTCGGCGGCCGCGCAGCGCTGGTGGAAGGAGGGGTCGACGATCGTCCAGACCGCGATCATCCACCAGGCCGCGATCTTCCACGCGCTCATCCCCCCGGTCCAGGTCAGGTGCCCGGGCGGCAGGCGCGCGGCCAGCGCCGCCGGCCCGCCGACGAGCCGCCACGCGTAGGGCAGGATCAGCCCGAAGCCGGCGAACATCACGACGATCTGCAGCCTGTTGGCCGAGACGTCCGAGCGCAGGCCCCCGCGCCAGACCAGGACGACCGCGAGCAGGCCCGCGGCCGCGATCGCCGCCTCGACCCGCGCTCCGGTCAGCGCCGAGCCGAGGGTTCCCGCCATCAGCATGTCGTCGGCCGGCGCGGTCAGCAGGAAGACGAGCGCCGCGCCGACGAGCGCGGCCGCGCGCCCGTACGCGGACTCCAGGTGGTCGGCGATCGTCATCCCGGGCGTCGCGCGCACGCGGCCGGCCAGAAAGAGCGCGTAGAAGGCGGCGAACACGTAGTACGGCAGGGCCTGCGTCGTCCAGTTCGACAGCCCGTGCTTCCACGAGAACTCCCCGACGCCGAGCACGCCGCCGTAGAAGGTCGGCACCAATGTCGCCACGAACTGCGGGACCGTCAGCGCGCGCGAGGCCAGCACGTAGTCCTCGAGTTCCGCGCGGCGCCGCGCGCGCGCGCCCAGCGCGACGGCGGCCAGCAGGAAGGCGGCGACGAGGAGCGCGTCGAGCATGCGGGGGGATTCTACCAATCCCCGCGCGCCGCGTCCCGGCGGCCTAGTGGAAGCTTTTCGCGATGCGCGCCATCAGCTCGCGCGAGACGTCGCCCATCAGCGTGTAGTGGCGCGCGCCGACGCTCCACTGCAGGACGTTGCCGGAGAGCGAGACGTCCAGCGGCCCGGGCAGGCGCGTCGTGCCGGGAGCGGCCCGGGCGTTGCGGGGCAGGCGCACCGGGCGGTCGGTCTGGAACAGCGACAGCGCGGTCAGGCCGTCGGTGTAGCGCGCCTGGCGGACCGGGCTGTGCATGACCGGGAAGACGTCGGCGCTCTCGAAGACGAAGCCGCCGGGCAGGCGGTCCGGCAGGTGCGTCGCGCCGCCGCCGGCCGCCTTGAGCTGGGCGCGGGTGAGGAACTTCGGGGCCAGGCCGCGGGCCTTGATCAGGCCGCTCGTCGACGGGTCGATGTCGAACAGCGCGTCGTCGGCGGCCTTGCCGGGCTCGAAGGCGATGAACTCGGCCTGGCTGGCGAAATGACGGCGGGGGAGGTAGCGCTTGTTGCGCAGGACGACGCGGGTCTCGCGGTCGAGCCAGAGCGTCTGCCAGGACTTGCCGGCGACGCGCGGCTTCAGCGTCAGGCGCCAGGTCGGGCGGCCGGCGACGTTGTCGCCGGTGCTGGCCAGGAGCTCGTAGTTGGCGAGCAGGGCCGCGCGCTCCTGGTCGGCGGGCAGGACCTTCTCGTAGCCGCCGGCCGCGTGGCCGAGGACGGTCTTGCGCGCGCGGACCAGGGTGACGGCCTCCTCGTCGCCGTTGCTGACCAGCACGCGCACGACGTTGCCGTCCGGGGACAGGAACTCGCTGCGCTCGCGCTTCGGCGGCAGGGAGTAGACGCGCAGCTCCTCGGCGCGCGTGCGCCGCCCGTACCACTGCGTGACCATCACGCGCCCCTCGTACGGGATCGTCGGGGCGGTCAGGGCCGCGTCGAGCAGGGCCTGCGGAGCGGGCAGGCGCGCGGCGCGGGCCGGGGCGGCGGCCAGCGCGGCCGCCGCCAGGCTAATTAGAGCCGCCGGGATCGGAGGCGTCCGCATACAGGTCCGTCATCTGGTCCGAATACGTCGACGAGGCCACCAGGTGCTCGGCGGGGAGCAGGGCCTCGGCGCTGTAGCGGGCGTGGGCGGCGAGAAGGGGCTCGAGCGGCAGATCCGGGAGCGGCGCCGGGCGGCGGACCCAGAGGCCGATCGCGAGCGCGGCGGCCGCGACGGCCCCGGCGGGGATCCACAGCGCGCGGCGCGCCAGGACGCGCCAGGCGCCGCCGCCGACCAGGCGCC
>JAGWRY010000433.1 GCA_028869495.1 Elusimicrobiota bacterium
GGTCGGAGAACATCGGCAGCATGTAGCGGCGGACCGGGTCGTTCTTCAGGTCCTTCTCGTCCATGCAGTTGAGCATCTGCGGCGGGATCAGGATGGACATGGTGGCCATGTCCTTCTGGTCGCGCAGGATGTCCTCGGCCATCGCGTCGGTGAGGAAGGCTCCGAAGACGTCCTTGAGCTCCTTGACGTTCTTGGCCGAGTGCTGTCTCTGCCAGAGGGCGCTCTCCCACTGCTCGCGGGTCACGCCCTTGTAGCCGGGCAGGCGGGTCCAGTCGGGCTCCGCGTACGCGCGCCGGAGGGGGTACTGGAACGGCTGACGGGAGGGGTCCGCCTTGACTTTCTTGGCCATGGAGTCATTTTAGCCTATAATGACGGGCGATGGCGATCCGGCGGACGCTCCTGCTCGCGCTCGCGGCCCTGGTCCTGGCCGCGGCGTCGCCGCGGCCGGCGCGGGCTTTCCTGTGGTGGCGCGACCGGGTGACGAGCGCCTGGACCGCGGCTCCGGTGCCGGTGGACGCCGACGACTCGCGCTGGGACGACTCGCTGGCCTACGAGAACGAGGGCCTGAGCCTGCAGGCGCGCAACGACGGCAAGACCCTGTGGCTCCTGCTCACGGCGCGCACGGAAGCGGGGCGCTCCCAACTGACCGGGGCCGCGCGCCAGGACCTGACGATCTGGTTCATGACCGCCCGGGGCAAGCGGCCGGCCTGGGGGGTGCGCCTGCCCCTGCGCCGCGACGGGCCCGGCGCCTCCCCCGAGAAGGTCCTGCCGCGCGGGCGCTTCGCGCCGGAGGTCGCGCCGCTCCCCGAGGGCTTCACGTCGCGCCGCGGCGCCGTCGGCCAGCGCCCGATCTGGGAGTTCTGCGTGCCGCTGTCGGCGGTCCCCATCGAGAAGGACGGGCGCGTCGCGCTCGACTTCGCGGTCACGGGACGGGCCGACGTCGTCTTCAGCCGCCGGCCCCTTCCGGAGGGCGCGCGCGGCGCGCGGGGCGGGCGCGGAGAGCGCGGGGAGGGCGGCGAGGCGGGCGAGGTCGGTCGGGGCGGGGTCCAGACGCCCCCTTCGCGCATGAACGCCGCCGAGGCCGAGGACTATCAGGCGGACCTGCCGGAGCCGGAGCGCTTCCGGCTGTCCGTGCGCCTGGGCGAGCCCCCGCCGGGGCGCTGACGTTCTTTAAGGAGCTCTCATGCTGAAGGGGAAGGTCGCCGTCGTGACGGGATCGACCAGCGGGATCGGCCTGGGCGTCGCCCGGGCGCTGGCCGCGCAGGGCGCCGCGGTGATGCTCAACGGCTTCGGCGCGGAGCGCGAGATCGAGGAGATCCGCGCGGGCCTGGAGCGGGTCTCGGGCGCGAAGGCCGCGCACCATCCGGCCGACATGTCGAAGCCGTCCGAGATCGAGAGGCTGATCGAGGCGGCCGAGTCGAAGCTGGGCGCGGTGGACGTGCTCGTCAACAACGCGGGCATCCAGCACGTGGCGCCGATCGAGTCCTTCCCGCCCGAGAAGTGGGACGCGGTGCTGGCGATCAACCTGTCCTCCAGCTTCCACACGATCCGCGCGGCCCTGCCGGGCATGAAGAAGCGCGGCTGGGGGCGCATCGTCAACATCGCCTCCTCGCACGGCCTGGTCGCCT
Source organism: Elusimicrobiota bacterium (assembly GCA_028869495.1). GTDB lineage: Bacteria > Elusimicrobiota > Elusimicrobia > UBA1565 > UBA9628 > GWA2-66-18. Next base: position 1,629 of record JAGWRY010000433.1, read on the forward strand.
CGGTCCAGAAGGCGGCCTATGTGGCGGCCAAGCACGGGCTGGTCGGCCTGACCAAGGTCGTCGCGCTCGAGACGGCGGGCACCGGCATCACCTGCAACGCGATCTGTCCGGGCTGGGTGCTGACGCCGCTGGTCCAGAAGCAGATCGACGCGCTGGCCGCGCGCGAGAGGCTCTCGGGCGAGGCGGCGCGCCGCAAGCTCCTCGCCGAGAAGCAGCCCTCGGGCGAGTTCGCGACGCCCGAGCAGATCGGCGGGCTGGCGGTCTTCCTGTGCTCGCCCGCGGCCGAGCAGATCCGCGGGGCCTCGCTCGCGATCGACGGCGGCTGGACCGCGCAGTAGCCGCGGGTCAGCGCGAGGCGCGCCAGCGGCAGACGCCGACCGAGGTGTACGCGGCGCCGGCCAGGAAGGTGTCGCCGTCGGTCACCGTCGCGCCGGGGCCCTTCTTCGCGCAGTCCGCGTCGCGCTCGGCCGCGGCGTCCCGAGCGCTTCCCGCCGGGACGACCGCGCGTCCGGTCGCCAGGGCGTAGGACGCGCCGGGCTCGGCGCGGGCGGGCAGGCAGAGGACGGCCATCCCCCAGACGCCGGGCCGCGCGCTGCCGATCAGCGGGGAGCCCAGGATCGCGCTCTCGGCGGCCGGCTTCAGGGACTCGCCGCGGCGGCGGCAGGCGGCGGCGGCCTGCGCCTCGACGTCGGCCGTCGGCAGGGGCGTCGGGACGACGACGAGGGCGGGCGCGGCGGAGAGCCCGGCCATGCCGGCGCGGATCGCATCGGCCTGGGCGGAGCGGCTCCAGTCGGCGGCGCGCGCGGCCGGGGACAGCGTCGCGGCGAGGAGCAGGGCGGCGAAGAGGGTCTTATCGTTCATGCCGTCAGGATAGCGCGGCGGCGCCGCCGGCGACAGGAGCGAAAGTCCCAGGGGCGGGGGGGCCTCCGGACTCCTGTGCTATAATCTTCATAATCCGTCCGGAGGTTCCTCCATGACTTTCCATCCCTCGCAGGAAGCCGTCAATCGCGCCGTCGCCCACGCCGAGCTGGCCGAGGCCCACTGCGCGCACGCCAAGAAGAAGGCCAAGTCAGCGAAGGCCGCCTACAAGCTGGCCAAGAAGGCCGCCAAGGCCGCCAAGAAGGCGGCCAAGCTCGCCCGCAAGAGAGCCGAGGAGGCGCTGAAGGCCGCGCGGAAGACCGAGGCCAAGCCCGCGGCCAAGGCCGAGAGCCCCGCCGCCAAGAAGACGGCCAAGCCCGCGCGCCGGCTCCACGCCAGGCGCGCCCGCCGCGGCGTCCGTCCCGAGCCCGCCGTCGAGCTCGAGATCCCGTCGGCGCCCGAACCCGTCGCCGCCTCGGCGTCCGCGGAGCCGAGCGAGCCCGCCTCCGACGCGGCGCCGAGCAGGGACTAGAAGGCGCAGCCGCTGCCGTCGTCGTCCGGGAACGAAGAGCCCCCGTCGAAAGGCGGGGGCTCTCGCTTAGGCCCAGAGCGCGCGGCGGGCGGCGGGCGCGAGGCGGAACAAGTGCCGGTGCTTCTCCGGCACGCGCGCCAGGGCGCGCGGCGCGATCGCCAGGCCCGGCCTGACGTCGGCCAGGTTCGGGTCGCGAAACCAGGGGCGCACGAAGACGATCACCAGCAGGACGCGCGGCTCGCGCGTCATGTTGGGCAGGCCGCCGTGGAAGAGGCGGTAGTCGAACAGGTACGAGCGCCCGAAGGGGCCGGTCATGACCTCGCCGCGGAACTTGCGCAGGACCTCGGCTTCGCTCGGCGGGCGCGCGCGCAGGGCGGCCCGGTGCGAGCCGGGCCACAGCGCGGTGGGGCCGTTGTCCGGTCCCTGCTCGCAGAGCGGCGTCGCCAGGGTGACGGCGTAGGGCGGCAGGTCCGACAGGTCGCCGGAATAAGGGATCCGGCGCCCGCGCAGCGCGCGGTCGAAGCGGATCGGCCCGTCGATGTGCTGATGCTGTTCGACCGCGCCGGGCCGGGCGACCACCGCCTCCACGCTGCCCAGACAGTAGTCGGCGCCGAGCAGGACCGAGAGGCAGTCCGCCAGGCGCGGGTCGGCGTAGAGGCGCGGCGACAGGAGCGGCCCTTGGAGAGGCAGGACGGCGGCGTAGCGCCCGGCGATGTCGCGCACCAGGCCGCGGGCGCGGAGCTCGCCGGACTCGTGGCGGCGCAGGACCTCCCGGCGGATCTTTTTGAGAAGCGGAAGCGGGAACAGGCCGTCGAAGACGACGGCGCCGTCGCGCGCCATCGCGGCGCGGACGGCCTTGAGCGTTCGCGCGGACGCGCGCGGGGCGTCCCGCTTCGAGAATTTCACGGTTTTCATGGCCATGGATGCCTCGGGTATCGGCGCTGGAGCTCTTTCTTGACGGTCGGGTAGGTGTTCGCCCAAAAGGAGGACAGGTCGTCGGTCTTCTGGACGGTGCGATAGTTGGGGGCCAGGATGTCGAACGTGACGGGCAGGCGGCCCTCGCAGAGGGACAGCCGTCCGGTCATCTTTAAGAAGTCGCCCAGGCGCGCGTTGAGCTCGGCGCGGGCGGGCAGAAAATAGCGGAAGCGCCCGGTCTTGCCGGAGGGGAGCTTCCTGGCCGCGGGCAGGACGCGGTCGAGGTGGGCCTGAAGCGCGGGGCCGAGGTAGGACTCGACGCGCGGGAGCAGGTTCACGCGCTCGATGTCCTGGACGCTGTTTTTGCCGTGGAAGGCGTCGCCGTAGACGAGGCGCCAGTCGTCCTCCGACATCTCCGGATAGCCGAAGTCGGGATAGAGCTCTTTGGCGAGACGGATGCGCGTGACGAGCTGTTCGACCTTCTCGTCCAGGCCCGGGTGCTTCAGCTCGCCGGTCGCGTACTTCTCGGCCCAGAGCTCGGCGGTCTCCGTCTTGGCCGCGCGGCCGCCCGCCAGGTCGCGGCGGGCGAGGACGAGGCCGCGGAACATCAGGCGCTCCTCGCGCACGACCCTCTGCTTGCGGGCGTCGAACTCGGAGGCCGCCGACCAGGCGCACTCATCCGGGAACATCCGACGGATTTGCTCCGGATCATAAGGCAAGTAAAGGCTGATGAAGATCTGCCGGGCCTTGCCGCCGCCGGCGCGCTCGCGCACGTCGAGCGCCAGGATCAGCGGCGGGGGATCCTTGGCCTCGGGCAGGAGCGCGCCGCGGCCGTCGGGGAGCTTGTAGTAGGCGCCGTCGCCCTCGCGCGCGGCGAGCCGGTCGGCGAAGGCGTCGAGCCAGACGCGCGGGAGCGCGTCCTTGTCGGAGGCCCGGCCCTCGTCGCGGTCGGCGCCCAGGCGCAGGAACTGGCGGAAGACCTTGTCCGTCTCCCAGGACAGCTCGCCGCGCGTTCCCAGCACCAGGTCGCCCGCCAGGGCCGACAGGTCGGCCGGGGAATTGGGCGGGCGGTCGCCTTCGCTCTCGAAGACGGCGGCCATCGCGCAGGCGCGCTCGAAGTCCTCGGGGGAGAGGGCGCGCGCGGCCTCCAGCACCGCGGCCAGCCGCGGCGGGGCCGGCCAGCGGAGCAGGGCGCGGCCCTTGGCGGTGACTTTATTGTCCCCTTCGATCGCGCCCAGGTTCTCGAGCGAGGCCTTGGCCGAGGCCCAGGCGACCGGGTTGGGCGGCGTCAGCCAGTCCACGGCCTCGGGGAGCGACGCGGTTTGAAGAAGGAGCGGGGAAAGCTCCAGGCGTGCGATCTCGGGCTTGAGGCCGGCGGCCATCCCGGCCTCGTCCGACGTGGACCAGAGACGCACGCAGCGTCCCGGCGCCGTGCGCCCGGCGCGCCCCGCGCGCTGGTCGGCGTTGGCGCGGCTGATCCGGGCGACGTAGAGCGTGTTGATGCCCCGCGCCGCGTCGTAGGCCGCGACGCGGTGGAGGCCCGCGTCGATGACGGCGACGACGCCGGGAACGGTCAGGCCGGTCTCGGCCACGTTGGTCGCGGCGATGACGCGCGGCGTGTCGGACGGCTCCAGCACCGACTGCTGCTCGGAGAGGTCCATCGAACCGTGAAGCGAACGGAGATCGAAGCCCTGCTCCCGGCAAAACGGAGACAGCTTGTCGAGGGTCCAGCGGATTTCGCGGAGGCCCGGGAGAAAGATCAGCGTCGAGCCGTTGAGCCCCTTCTGCGCCAATTCCTTCAAGGTGCGCAGGACGCCGTCTTCGAGCCGTTCGCGGGCCGACAACGGAGAGTGATCGATCTCGACCGGGAACGTCCGCCCCGGCACGGAGACCGCCGCGGCCTCGGGCAGGTAGCGCTGGAGGACCTCGGCCTGGAGCGTCGCCGACATCACGACGACCTTCAACTCCGGCCGCCGGCGGCGCAGCGCCTTCAGCCAGGCCAGCGCCAGGTCGGCGTCGAGCGTGCGCTCGTGGAACTCGTCGAGCAGGACCGCGCCGATCCCGGGCAGGAGCGGCTCGGAGGCCAGGCGCGCCGCGAAGAGGCCGTAGGTCTGGAAGACGACCTGGGTGTCCGCTCCGCAGCGGCTGTCGAAGCGCACCTGATAGCCGACCTCGCGCCCGAGCGCCGTGCCCGCCTCGCTCGCCACCCGCGCCGCCAGGCTGCGCGCCGAGAGGCGCCGCGGCTCGAGCACCAGGATGCGTCCTTCGACCTTGCCGCGCAGGAACTGCGGCACCTGCGTGGACTTGCCGCTGCCGGTCGGCGCGGTCAGGATCAGGACGCCCGCTTTCTCCAGCTCCGCGACGATCGTCTCGCGGAAGGGGGCGATGGGGAGAGGCGGGCTCACGCGTACAGTCTAGCGAAACGTGAGCGGCGCTACTTCTTGTCGGGGCGCGGCGGCCGCGGCGCCAGCGGGTCGTACCAGAGACCCGCGCCGCGGGCCAGCTTGATGACGGCGAAGCTGGCGTCGGTGACGACCTTCTCCCAGTCGGCCTCGCCGCGGGAGATCCGGTCGAGGTCGTCCTCCAGGCGCGCGGTATAGTCGACGTCGATGAAGTTGCCGGCGTAGTGGCGGATCAGGAAGTCGACGACGGAGAGGCCCAGGGGCGTCGCGAGGAGCTTGCGCTTCTCTTCCTTCACGTAGCCGCGCAGGAGGAGCACCTTCATGATCGCGGCGTAGGTGGACGGCCGGCCGATGCCCTCGGCCTCCAGCTTCTTGATGAGCGAGGCCTGCGTGTAGCGCGGCGGGGGCTTGGTCGAGCGCTTGAGAGCGGCCAAGTCCAGGAGGTTCAGGTCGTCGCCCGGGTTCAAGAGCGGCAGTTCTCCGGCCTCGTCCTCGTCGTCCTCGTCCTTCTTGCCCTTCTTCTTCGTCTCCTCGGTCGCGTCTTCTCCGGTCAATTTCCGCCAGCCGTCGAAGAGCGGCACCTTGCCCTTGGCCTGGAAGATCCCCATCGGCGCCGCCTCGCCGGACTCCGCCTTCCACTGGCCCGGCGCGCAGGCGACGTCGATCGTCGTGATCTGGTCCTTGGCGGGCGACATCTGGCAGGCGACGAACCTCTGCCAGATCAACTGGTAGAGCGCGGCGGCCTCGCCGCGGACGGCGTCGGGGCCGGTCTCGGGGTGCGTCGGGCGGATCGCCTCGTGCGCCTCCTGCGCGTTGGCGGCCTTCGTCGCGTGGACGATCGCCGCCGCGGGCAGATACTCGGGCGGATATTTCTTCTTGATGAGGTCGCGCGCCGCGGCGACGGCCTCGGGAGCCAGCGCCGTCGAGTCGGTGCGGTGATAGGTGATTTTCCCGTCCTCGAAGAGGGACTGGAGCTGGCGCATCGTCGCTTCGGGATTGAGGCCGAGGCGCACGGAGGCCGCCTGTTGAACCGTCGCCGTCGTGAACGGCGGCGGCGCGTGGCGGGTCGAGTCCTTGCGCTCGCAGCGGACGACCGTCCAGGGGACCGTCTTCAGCCAGCCGATCGTCTTTTCGGCCAATCGGGGATCGCGCAGTCTTTGGCCGAGGGGATGGTTCTTCCAGGCGATCAGCTTCGCCGCGAACGGAGGCGGGGAGCCGTCCTTCTCCAATCGGGCCGAGAGAACGTAATAGTCGACCGTCTTGTGCTTGCCGATCTCCCTCTCGCGCTCGGCGACCAAACGGAGGGCGACGGACTGCACTCGCCCCGCCGATTTCGCCTCCTTGGCGACGCGGCGCAAGGTCGGGCTGACGACCCAGCCGACGACGCGGTCCAGCACGCGCCGCGCCTGCTGGGCGTCCACCAGATTCCGGTCGAGCGCGCGCGCGGCGCCCATCGCCTTCTGCACCTCGGCCTTCGTGATCGAGCGGAAGACGACGCGGCGGTACTCGCGCTCGCCCAGGAGCTGGCTGACGTGCCAGGCGATCGCCTCGCCCTCTCGGTCCGGGTCGGTCGCGAGCAGGATTTCGTCCGCCGTCTTGGCCAGCTCGCGCAGCTCCGAGATGCGCCGCGCCGAGCGCTCGAGCGGCACGTAGGTCGGCGCGATATGCCCGTCCTCGAACTTGACCGCGAGATCCCCGGTCGCGGGCAGGTCGCGGATGTGGCCGAAGGAGGCGGCGACGCGGTAGTCGGGGCCGAGGAAGCCCTTGATCTTGCCGACCTTGTTCGGGGACTCGACGATGACGAGCTTCACGGCGGTCCGTCAGCGCGCGGCCGGAGCCCGGCCCTCGACGCGGGCGGCCAGCGCGTCGAGCGCGGCGTGGCCGCGCTCCATCAAGGGCTCCACGAGCGGGAACATCTCCGCGTTCGTGTCGATGTGCGAGGCGTTCTCCATGATCTCCAGGCGATGGAGCGCGGCCTTGCCGCGGGAGGCGACCAGGTCGCGATAGGGCTCGGCATGGCCGGCGCAGGAGATCAGATAGTCGCGCCGGCCGGAGATCGAGATCAGCGGGACCTTGAGGTCGCCGGTGTTGGCGAAGGAGGCGATCGCCTCGCGCACCGACATCGGACGCGCATCGAGGTCGTAATCCTGCGGCTCGCCGGAATACTCGGGGTCGAGGTCGCCGAGGAAGAGAAGCATCACCGCCTCCCAGTAGGCGGCGCGGTAGAAAGCGATGAGGGGATCCCAGCGCGAGTCGCCGCGCGGGAAGCTCGCGCGTTCGAGCGCCTGCCGATCCCATGGGACATTCGCCGTGGCGCGCAGGGCGACGGGAAGCTCGCGGAGCAGGTTGCCGGTCTCCGCGCGCCACAGGACGCCCGAGACGTCCACCGCTCCGTCCACGAAGCCCTCCTCGGCCGCGCGGCGGGCCAGGAAGCCCCCGTTGGAGAGGCCGAAGGCGTAGGTCTTCTCCGGCGCGCGCCCGTAATGCGACGCGCACTTCTCCTTGGCGAGGGCGGCCAGCGTCTCCAGGCGCGAGGCCCAGCGCCGCACCGAGTTCTCGGGCAGGAAGGGCATCAGCACCGTGTCGCCGTCCAGCGTCGCGCGGCGCACGCCTTTGTCGGTGGCGGCGAAGGCATACCCTTTGCTCAAGGCGTAATCGGAGACGTAGAGGTCGTAGGTGCGCTCGTCGGTGATGCCCGAGGCCGCGGCGACGACGAGGCGGCCGTTCCAAGCCTCGGGCAGGCGCAGCACGAAGCGCGCGAAGTGGTCGGGCGGGAGCGTTCCCTCGACGAGGGTTCCGGGAGCGGGGCGGTCGAGCTTCGTCCACCGGGCCTTCGGCGGCGCGACGTGCAGGGCGTCGAGCGGGAGCGTCCCGGCCGCGCGCTCCGGCGCGGTGGTGAGGTCGGCGCGCGCCGACTCCTTCAGGAGGGGCGCGCGGGGAAGGTCGACCCGCATCGCGAAGACGCGCAGTCGGCTCATCGCTCGAGCAGGCGCGAGAGTTCCGCGCTCTTCTTCAGCGGGAAGTAGTGGTCGCCGTCCACGACCCGCGCCGTGAACAGCCCGCTCGGGTCGGAGAGGACCGTCCCCGGCGCGGGCTTCGTCGCGGGCGCCGGGATGCCGAGGAGGTCCAGCAGGAGCTTCTCGCTCTCCCAGTTGAGCAGCTGGTCCTGCGCCGCCAGGATCGTCTCGACGCGCACGCCCAGGCGGCGCAGGCGCGTCACGTCGCGGCGCGTGAACTCCAGGCGGAACGCGTCCGCCGAGCGGCGCGCGAGCGCCTCCTGCCAGCCGGGGTTCGGGGAATCCGCGTCGAAGTCCTTGAGGAGCGCGGCGCGCACGGCGTCCGCGCCCGGCCAGGGGCCCGCCAGGTCCTTCTGCATCATGTTGATCGCCCCGCGCGAGGCGGCCGAGAGCGCCTGCTCGCGCTGGAAGTCCCAGGCGGCCTGGAAGGCCTCGGCCTGAGGCCAGAGGAGCGGGTTCAGGCGCGCGGCCGAGCGCCAGGCCGCGGCGGCCGCGTCTATCATGTCGAGCCAGTCGCCGAAGGTTCGCGCCGCGTCGGCGATCTGCGTCGCCTCGCGGCCCGTCTTGCGTTCGCTGTCCTTGTAGTGCGTCGTCGCGTTGAGCAGGACCACGCGCGAGCCGGCCAGCAGGCGCCGCGCCGCGCGCGCGTCCGACGTCCTCAGCTGGACCATGCGCTGGAAGACCATCGCCCCGTAGGAGTGGAGCGCCAGTTCGACCGATTTCGCGCCGGACTCGCGCGCCGCCGTCACGATCAGGCGCGCCAGGTCCTTCGCGTCGGCCTCGAGCGGCGACTTCGTCGGCGTCCAGGCCGTCGGCGGGTGCGCGCGCGTCCACAGGAAGTACTGGGAGGCGCGCGGCGACTCCCGGCCGCGGTAGAGGGACTCGAAGCTCTCGTTGAGCGCGAGCCCGCCGGCGTAGACCCTGACCGATCCTCCCTTGAGGCCCGGACGGTATTTATAGAACGTGCGTCCTCCGGCCTCGCTGTCGAAGGAGCCGAGCGACCAGCCCGGTCCCGGCGCGCCGGCGCGGCCCGAGAGGTTCGGCGCCGCGCCGTCGAAGAGCGCTTTCCCGGCGCCGAAGGCGCCGGGCGCCGGGGCGTCGGCCGCGGGATGGACGGCGGCCGCCGTTCGGGCCAATGCGGCCGGCACCGCCGATGCGGCCGCCGCCGGCGCCGGAGCCGCGGACAA
>JAGWRY010000434.1 GCA_028869495.1 Elusimicrobiota bacterium
GCGTCGTCGCCGGCCCCGCGCACGTGCAGGGCGGTCAGGCGCGCGCCGAAAGCCCGCGCCGCCGCGCGCGCGGCGCGCAGGGCCTCGTCGGCGTGCGGGGTCAGGTTGACGGGACAGAGGACGCGCCGCACCAGGAGCGGCCCGCGGACCGGGCGCACGACCAGCACCGGCACGCGCGCGCGGGCGACGACGTCCTCGGCGACCGAGCCGCCGGCCAGGCGCGCCAGCCCCTTGCGCCCGTGGGTCCCCATCACGATCAGGTCGGCGACGCGGCCCGCGCCCAGCTCGGCCGCCAGCGCCTCGGGGCGCCCGCGCAGGACGCGCGCGTGAACGCGCTTGGCCGGGACGCCCGCGGCCTCGCGGCGCAGGCGCTCCAGGCGCCAGGCGCGGAACTCGGCGGCCTGACGCGCGTACTCGCCGGCCTCGTCGGCGTCGAAGCCGAGCAGGCTCGGCGGCAGGGACTCGGCGTAGACCAGGGACAACGCGGCGCGGAAGCGCCGCGCGAGCTGGGCTCCGGCGCGCACCGCGGCCAGAGAGGGCTCGGAGAGGTCGGCGGGGACCAGGATGCGGCGGGGCGGGAATCGGATCATGGCGCACCTCCGTCCCCGGTGTTAGCAACGCTCCTGCCCCGCGGCGCGGCGCTTTTCCCCGCGCCCGCGAATCTGCTAGTCTCCCGCCATGAACAAGCTCTCCCTGGCCGTCTTCGCCGCCTGTCTCGCCCTCGCCGCCGCCGGCTGCGACAAGAAGTCGTCGGCTCCCGCCGAGTCCTCCGCGCCGGCCGCCGCCCCCGCGACCGCCGCGGCCCCGGCCGCCGTCCCGGTCCCGGCCGCCGCCGCCAACCCGGCCCTGCTCGACCCGGCGCAGGCGAACGCGACGGCCCCCGCCGTCTACAAGGTCAAGTTCGTGACCTCCGCCGGCGACTTCGTCGTCGAGGTCCACCGCGACTGGGCCCCGAACGGCGCCGACCGCTTCTACAACCTGGCCAAGATCCACTTCTTCGACGGCTGCGAGTTCTTCCGCGTGATCGACGGCTTCATGGCGCAGGTCGGCATCCACGGCGACCCGGCCGTCGCGGCGGCGTGGCAGCACGCGACGATCCCCGACGACCCGGCGAGCGGCCACTCGAACACGCGCGGGATGGTCACCTTCGCGACCGCGGGCCCCGGCACCCGCACGACGCAGTTCTTCATCAACTTCAAGGACAACTCGTTCCTCGACAACCAGGGCTTCCCGCCGATCGGCCAAGTCGTCGAGGGCGACGCGGTGCTCGACCGGCTCTACCGCGGCTACGGCGAGGGCGCGCCCCAGGGCCAGGGCCCGGACCAGGGGATGATCCAGGCCCAGGGCAACGCCTACCTGAAGGCGGACTTCCCGAAGCTCGACTACATCAAGACGGCGACGCTGGAGCCTTAGCGTCCGCCGCGCGGCGGCGACGGGCGTCGAACGCCGGTTTCGCGCGTCCGGGATCATGGGACTTTAGGCCCATGAACGGCCCGGGTCCGGTGGTATAATAAGACCGATGAACCGGAGACCCCTCTCCGCGCTCCTGGCCGCGGCGCTCGCCGCGGCGCTGGCGCCCGCGGCCCGCGCCGCGCTCCTGACGCGGGCCCGGCTCGACGCCCTCTTCGACGGACGCCGGCCCCTCCCGGCCGCCGCCGTCGGCGCCCCGGCCGCCGCGCGCGTCTCGGCCCTGTCGGCCGTCGAGAGCGGGAGCCTCGACGCCTGGCTCGCGAACGAGCGCCAGGTCGCCCTCCAAAAGATGGAGGCCAACATCTCGCCCGCCGGCGCCGCCCCGGGGACGGTCGCCGCCTCGCCGTCGCGCGCGAACCCCGACTACTGGTACAACTGGCGCCGCGACGCCGCGCTGACGATGCGGCGGATCGTCGCGCTCTACGAGTCGTCCTCCGACCCGGCGACGAAGGCGAAGTATCTGAGGATGCTGACCGACTACGCGGCCTTCGTCCGGCACGAGCAGACGGTCCCCGGTCCCGGCGGCCTCGGCGAGCCCAAGTACGGCATGGACGGCAAGCCGTTCACCGGCCCCTGGGGCCGCCCGCAGGACGACGGCCCGGCCGAAGAGGCGGGGACCCTGATCGAGCTGGCCCGCGCCTTCCTCGCCGCCGGCCGGACCGACCTGGCCGCCGGGCTCTGGGGCGACGCGTCGTCGGGCATCAAGGCCGACCTCGAGTACGTCTCGCACCACTGGCAGGAGACCAGCTTCGACGTCTGGGAGGAGGTCAAGGCCCACCACCTCGACACCCAGATCGCCCAGCGCGACGCGCTGAGGGAGGGCGCCTGGCTGGCCCGCCGGCTCGGCGACGACGGCGCGGCCGGCTGGTACGACGAGCAGGCCGCGGCGATCGACGAGCAGCTCGGCCGCTACTGGAACGCCGCGCAGGGCTACCTCGACTCCTCGCTCGACCAGGACGGCGGCCTGCAGGGCAAGGACAGCGGCCTGGACTCGGCGGTGATCCTGGCCGCGATCCACCGCCTGCCGGTGGACGGCGAGGCGCTGACGCCGGACGAGAGCGCGGCCTTCTCGGTCGTCGACCCGCGCATCCTGGCCACCGCCGAGGCCCTGAAGGCGCGCTTCCGCGCCGAGTACGCGATCAACGGGCGCCCGGGCGCCCCCGGCGTCGCGATCGGCCGCTACCCGGAGGACCGCTACTTCGGCGGCAACCCCTGGGTCCTGCTGACCGCCGCCTTCGCCCAGCTCGACTACATGGCCGCCGACGAATACATCGCCGACGGGAAGATCGACGTGACGGCCGCCGACGCGGGCTTCTGGAGCGACCTGCTGGGCCGCCCCGTCGCGGCCGGGACGTCCTGGCGGAGCGGCGACGGCGCCTTCGGCGCCGCGATCCAGGCGCTGAAGTCCGACGGCGACGCGGAGCTCGCCTGCGTGCGCCTGCACGCGAACCCCGACGGCTCGCTGTCCGAGCAGATGGACCGCGACTCCGGCTACATGACCTCGGCGCGCGACCTCACCTGGAACTACGCGGCGATGCTGTCGGCCCTCTCCGCGCGCGACAAGCTCGCGGCCGACCGGCGCTGACGGCGGCCGTCAGCGCCCGTACTTGCCCATCAGCTCGGCGGAGGCCAGCACGTGGCCTTCCATCGCGGCGATCAGCTCGGTCTTCGTCGCGCGGGGCTTCAGGTGCAGCATCTTGTCGAGCGCGAAGAGCTTGAAGTAGTAGCGGTGCGGCTTGCCCGGCGGCGGGCAGGGGCCGTAGTAGCCGACGCGCTCGAACTTGTCCACGCCCCAGCAGGCGCCCTGGCGCGCGCCGATCGGCAGGGACTCCTGCTTCTCGATGCCCTTCGGCAGCTCGCGCGCGGCGCCGGGGATGTCGTAGAGGAGCCAGTGCACCCAGGTCCCGGGAGGCGCGTCCGGGTCGTCGACGATCAGCGCCAGGCTCTTCGTGCCGGCCGGCGCGGCGGTCCAGCGCAGCATCGGCGAGACGTCCTCGCCGTCGCAGGTGTGGACTTTCGGGATCGTTCCGCCCGCCTTGAAGGCGGGGCTGGTCAGCGTGAAAGACATGGTGCGACCTCCTCGAGCCGCGGCGCCCCCCGCCAGGAGCAGCGGGAGCGCGGCCGCGAGCGTCAGACGCCTCATCGTCGGATGATAGCCCGGCCGCGGGCCGCCGCGCAAGGACGAAAGTCAGCGCGGCAGGCGGAACGACGCGACGAAGGCGTCGAAGGCCGGGCCCGGCGGCGGGCCGTCCGTCGGGTAGGAGTGGATCAGCGCGAAGAAGCCGCCGCGGGCCGGGACGAGGATCTCGCGGGTCGTCGTGCGCTGGACGCCGAGATGCGGGTCGGGCAGCTCGCGGCGGACCTCGAAGGACAGGGCGGAGACGCCGGCCGCCTCCGTCCGGGAGACCGGCGTCGCGACGCCGATCGCGCTCTCGGCCTGCGCGTAGTCGGCGGGGTCGGACCAGCGGCCCGACGACGGATAGAAGTAGACGCCGATCAGCTCCGAGTACGGGGCCTTCCCGTCGGGCGGCCCGTAGAAGGCGGCCCGACGCGTCCCGAGCTCCGCCTCGTTGACCCGCCAGCCGCGGGGCAGGGCCGCCGTGAAGGAGCCGTCGGCCGGCGAATACGCGACCTCCCCCTTCGGCGCGGCGGGCTTGCGCGCGCAGGCCGCGGCCAGCAGGAGGCCCGACAGCAGGAGCGAGCGCCTCACGAGCGTCCTCCGAGCGCCCGAGAGCGCCTCTCGAGGGCGGCGCGATCGGCCGGCGGCGTCCATGTCGCGTACGCGCGCGCCCATTTCAGCTCGCCGGCGCGCACGGCCGGGTCCTTCTCGGCGGCGGCCTTGCGGAGCTCGTCCTCCGCGGCCTTCTCCCACTCGCCCTGAGCCTGCCGCGCCAGGCCGTCGGGCCATCGGGCGCCGGTCCGGTCGACGTAGCCGCCGTAGGCGGTCCAGGCCTCGTAGCGCTCGTAGCTCATCGCCGCGCCCGCCGTCGACGAGAGCTCCTTCGCGGCGGCCGCGGCGAGGCGCCGCGCCTCGTCCTCGGGAACGCCGAAGGGCGCGCCCTTCGGGCGCGGCATCTCGAGGGCCGCCGCCAAGGCCTGCGCCGGCGTGCCGTACTTCTCGTAGGCCGCGACCAGGCGCGGATAGCCGGCGCGGCGCATCTCGGGCAGGATCTTGACGACGAACTCCGCCGCGCGCCCGCGATAAGCGCGCGCGTCCTCGCGCAGGGCGGACGCCCCGCGCGACAGCCCGGCGAGCTTGAGAAGCTCGAGCGCCTTGCCGTAGAGAGTCGGGCTCGAGGCCTCCAGGCGGCTCGCGATGCTCCGCCGCTCGGCCTGGACCTGCTCGACGGTCTTGAAGTTCGAGACCCCGGCGAAGGTCCCGACGTAGTTCTTGTCGATCTGCTCGTCGTTGAAGCGCTCGTAGCCCTCCTGCAGGAGCAGGCGGTAGGAGTCGGTCCAGCCGCCCTGCAGGGCCTCCCGGGGCTGGACGGCCAGCTTGTCGGTCAGGTAGCGGAACTGCTCCCGGAAGGCCTCGTGCTCGTACTCGAGAGGCTCCATCGCCGGCACGTTGCCGCGCAGGTCCTCGAGAGCGACCGCGTCCCGATGCTGCTGCCAGACGTGGGTCAGCTCGTGATAGAGGACGACGTCCTCCCGCGAGATGAAGGCCTTCCGGGCCTCGGGATGGGCCAGCAGGTAGCGCGCGAGCGTGGCCGGGTCCGCGAAGTCCTTGGTCAGGGCCGCGCGGCTCGCGGCGGGCGCGCTCTCGAGGGCGACGCGCGCGGCGTCCCAGTAGTTGATCTCGATCGCGCCGTTGGCCGGATCGGCCTGCGCGGCGGCGCGGCCGCGCCCCTTCTCCCACGGGCGCTGGGAGATCTTCATCATCACGATCGGGGGAAGGCCGTCCGGGAAGCGCCCGAGCATGCGCGGGCCCGACGGCTTGACGCTCTCGAACTGGCTCTTGAGATCGGCGTCGAAGGCCCGGCCCAGCCGCGTCGACAGCGAGTCGTAGTAGGCGGGCCGCCGCTCGGGCGCGCTGATCCCCGCGATCGGGGGCAGGGCGCGCAGCGCCGTCTCCTTGAGTCCGCGCGCCGAATCGAAGAAGCGCGTCGAGGCCTCGTAGGACGGCAGGACCGCGCCGCGCAAGTCCCCGACCGTGGTCCCGGCGTCGGCGAGGAGACGCCGGACGTTCGGCGGGAGCGCGACTCCCGCCTGCTCCGCCTGGCGCGCGCGCTCCAGCACCTCGGCCGGGATCTTCGCCCCGAGCGGCAGGCCGCGCAGGGAGGCCAGCAGTTCGGTCAGCTGCTCGCGGCGATAGCCGGCCTGCAGCCCGCGGCGATAGACCTCGACCTGCAGGCGCAGGAGCGGCCCCTTGCCGTCCGGGGAGACGAGGCGGCAGGTCTTCTCGTCGAGGCGGTAGCCCCCGCTCATCAGGCTGGACCAGACCAGCGGGTCGACCGACTCGTAGGACGCGTCGAACGGCGACATCTGACGCCGGTAGTCGGCCTGCGAGACGGGTCGGCTGGAGACGTCGAGCAGATGCCCGCTGGCCTCGTCGTAGCGGTCCCCGGCGGCGGTCCACAGCGCGCGGACGTCGTCCGAAGGCGGCGCGGCCTTCCAGTCGTAGGCGGGCCCGCCGGAGATCCGCGGCGGCGCCGGCGCGCGCCCGGTGCAGGAGCCGGAGAGGACCGCGTAGTCCGTCTCCTGCGCGGCGGCCGGCGCGCACAGGACGGCGGCCAGGAGCGCGGCCGCGAGCCCGCGCGAGGGGTTCATGCCCGGAGTATAGCCCGGCCCCGCGCCGCGTTCAACCCCTACAGGCCGTAGAGCGCGCCGAACTTCGCGCGCAGGTAGTCCAGGTAGGGCTTCGGCGAGATCGGCCCGCCGCAGGCGCGGCGCACGAGCTCCTCGGCTCCGTATTTGCGCCCGTGGCGATGGACGTTCTCCCGAAGCCAGCCGAGGAGCGGCGCGCCGTCGCCGCGCGAGAGCGCCTCCGGGATTCCGGGCTCGGCCTTCAGGGCCGCCTCCCAGAGCTGGGCCGAGATCATGTTGCCGACCGCGTAGGTCGGGAAGTAGCCGAAGAGGCCCGAGGCCCAGTGCGTGTCCTGCAGGACGCCGCGCGCGTCGTCGGGCGGGACGATCCCGAGGAGCTCCTGCGACTTCGCGGCCCAGGCCGCGGGCAGATCGGCCGCCTTCAGGTCCCCCGACAGCAGCGCGCGCTCCAGGTCGAAGCGCAGCATCACGTGCAGGCTGTAGGTCAGCTCGTCGGCCTCGACCCGGATATGGGAGAGCTCGACGCGGTTGGCGGCGCGGTGCAGCTCGCCGGCCGATAGGCCGCCGGACTCCGGAAAGAGCGCGCGGAAGCGCGGCGCGAGGAAGGCCCACCACTCGCGCCCGCGGCCGACCTGGTTCTCCCACAGGCGCGACTGCGACTCGTGCAGGGCCATCGTCGCGCCGGCCGCGAGCGGCGTGCCCTCCAGCTCCGGCGCGACGTTCTGCTCGTAGAGGCCGTGGCCGGCCTCGTGCATCACGCCGAACAGGGCGCTGAAGGGCAGGTCCTCGCGGTAGCGCGTCGTCAGGCGCACGTCGCCGGGCGCGATCCCGCTCGAGAACGGGTGCGCGGACTCGTCGAGGCGGCCGCGCGAGAAGTCGAAGCCCATCGCCCGCGCGGCCTCGAGCCCGAGCTCGCGCTGGCGCGCGACCGGGAAGGGGCCGCGCGGCTCCGGGACGCGGAGCGAGGCGGCCTTCCCGGCGACGTCGCGGACGAGAGGGACGAGGCCGGCCTTCAGCTCCGCGAAGAGCTCCGACACGCGGGCCGTGGTCATGCCCGGCTCGAAGCCCTCGAGCCAGGCGTCGTACGGGTCGGCGAACGCCCCGACCAGCTCCGCCTGGCGGCGCTTGAGCTCGAGCATCTTCTCCAGCGCCGGACGGAAGAGCGCGAAGTCGGAACGGCGCCGCGCCTCGACCCAGACCTCCTGGGAACGGGCGACGTGGCGGGCGAGCTCGCCGACGAAGTCCGCCGGCTGGCCGACGCGGCGCCGGCGCTCGCGCCGGGCCCAGCGCGCGAGGGCGGCCTCGTCGCCGTCGCCCTCCCCGGCCGCCGGTCCCAGCGCCTCCAGCCACTCGCCGACCTCGGGCGCGACCAGGAGGGAATGCGCGGCCTTCTCGACCGCCGCGATCTGGGACGCGCGCGCCTCGCCTCCGGCGCGCGGCATCATCACCTCGTGATCCCACTCGAGGAGATCCGCGGCCTTGACCAGCGCCTGGAACTCGCCGAGCCGCGCGCGCAGGAGCGCGGCCGCGTCCGCCGTTCCGACCGCCGTCACTTCTTCAGGAGCGGCTGGGCGAGCCGGACCGTCTCCATCTTGATCGGCGTGCGCGGACGGTCGCCGGGACCCCGGTCGGCGGCGCCGATCTTGACGACGACGTCCTGCCCCTCGATCACCTGGCCGAAGATCGCGTGACGGTCGTCGAGGTGCGGCGTCGGGCCGTGCGTGATGAAGAACTGCGAGCCGCCGGTGTCCGGGCCCGCGTTGGCCATCGAGACGACGCCGGGCTTGTCGTGGCGGAGCTTCGGGTGGAACTCGTCCAGGATCGTCCAGCCGGGGCCCCCGCGGCCGGTCCCGGTCGGGTCGCCGGTCTGGATCATGAAGCCGGGGATCACGCGGTGGAAGAGCACGCCGTCGTAGAACTTCTTGTCGACGAGCTTCAGGAAATTGGCGACCGTGTCGGGCGCCTCCTTCGGGAACAGCTCGACGGCGATCTTCCCGAGCGTCGTCTCGACGACGACGACGGGGTTGGCGGTTTTGTAGGGGCGGTCGGCCATGGTCTTTCTCCTTGGGAATCGGGCGTCAGCGGCGGAAGCAGCGGCGGCAGCGCGCCTCGTACTTGTCGGCGGCGCCGACCTCGACGACCTTGCGCCCGCCGCTCAGGCGCTGGGAGCGGTTGGCGGGGTTGCCGCACAGCGTGCAGATCGCGAGGTTCTTGGTCACGAACTCGGCCACGCCCATCAGCCGGCAGGTGACCGGGAACGGCACGCCGCGGAAGTCCTGGTCGAGGCCCGCGACGATCACGCGGCGCCCCTCGTCGGCGAGGCGCTCGCAGACGTCGACGATCTCCTCGTCGAAGAACTGGACCTCGTCGACGCCGACGACCTGCGCGTCCGGCGCGACCTTCTTCAGGATGTCGCGCGCGCGCGACACCGCGATCGACGGCGTCCGGCTCAGGTCGTGGCTGACGATGTGGTCCTTCGCGTAGCGCACGTCCAGGGCCGAGTTGAAGACCTGGACCTTCTGCCGCGCGATCTGCGCCAGGCGCAGGCGGCGGATCAGCTCCTGCGTCTTGCCCGAGAACATCGAGCCGACGACGGCCTCGATCCAGCCGCCGCCGGTGTGGCCCCAGGCCAGCGGCGCGGCCGGGCGGTGGCCGTTGCGCACGACGGGCTTGGCGCGCCTCATCGGGCCGCGTACTGCCGGCGGCAGTAGTCGCGCCAGCCGCCGCCGTCCTTGAGCGGGCGCCACCAGTCCTCGCGCGTCCGGTACCAGTCGACCGTCGCGCGCAGGCCGCGCTCGAAGTCGAACGCATGCCGGAAGCCCAGCTTGAACAGCTTGGCGCAATCGAGGGCGTAGCGGCGATCGTGGCCTTTCCGGTCCGGCGCCGGAACGATCAGGGATTTAGGCTTGCCCATGATGCGCAGGACGCGCTCCAGGAGCTCCCGGTTCGTGCAGGTGAAGGATCCGCCGACGTTGTAGACCTCGCCGAGCGTCCCTTTCTCCAGCACCGTCAGGATCGCCCGCGCGTGGTCGACGACGTGCAGCCAGTCGCGGACCTGCCGCCCGTCGCCGTAGAGCGGGAAGGGCTTGTCCTCCATGAAGTTCGTGATCATCAGCGGCAGGGCCTTCTCCGGGTACTGGTAGGGCCCGTAGTTGTTCGACGCGCGCGTCGTCAGCACCGGCGCCTGGTGCGTGACGAAGTAGGAGCGGACCAGCAGGTCCGAGGCCGCCTTCGA
>JAGWRY010000435.1 GCA_028869495.1 Elusimicrobiota bacterium
CACAGCCGCTGGGCGCGCGCGTCGTCGCCGCCGAGCTCGGCCTCGATCCCCGCGTCCCGGTCGCGGCGGGCGCGCGCCTGTGCGGACGGCGGCGCCTTCGCGGCGGGCGCGGCGCACGACGGCGGAGACGTCAGCGCGAGGGCGGCGGCGAACGCGGCGATCATCGCCCCAGTGTAGACCGCGCGCCTCCCGGCGTCAACGGGCGGCGGCCTACGGCGCGCGGACCAGGCGCAGGAGGGTGATCTCGGCCGGCACGCCGAGGCGGTGCGGAGGGCCCCACCACCCGGTGCCCGGGTTCACGTAGACCCGCAGGCGTCCCTCGCGGCTCAGGCCCCGGACGTGGCGGTGGACGAGGCGCACGACCAGGCTGAACGGGAAGAACTGGCCGCCGTGCGTGTGGCCGGAGAGCTGGAGGTCGTAGCCGGCGGCCGCGGCGGCGCGCGCGGCGTCCGGGCGGTGCGCGAGCAGGACGCGCAGGGCGGCGCTGGGATCGGCCGGAGGGACGACGCCGCGGTGCTCGGGGACGAAGGCGCGGCCCTGCGGGTCGCAGACGCCGGCGACCTGCAGGCGCGCGCCGCCGCGCTCGAGGACGCGCGACTCGTCGATCAGCGGCGTCCAGCCGAAGGAGCGCACCGCGTCCAGCCAGCGCGGCGCGCCCCAGTAGTAGTCGTGGTTGCCGGTCGCGAAGAAGACGCCGAGCGGGGCCTTCAGCTCCGCCAGCGGGGAGAGCGCGTCGCGCAGGAGCGCGGGCTCGCCGTCGGCGAGGTCGCCGGTCACCGCGACCAGGTCCGGCGCGAGCGCGAGCGCGCGCCGGACGATCTCCGCGACCGCGCGGCGGCGGATCGACAGGCCGACGTGCAGGTCGCTGAGCTGGACGATGCGCAGGCCCGCGAGGGCGTCCGGCAGGCCGGCGACCGGGACGTCGACCTCCCGCACGCGCGGGCCGCGCAGGACCTGCGCCAGCCCCGCCGCCGCGAGCAGGACCGAGGCGCCGAGCAGGACGGCCCAGCCCCGTTCCGTGAGCCGGGCCGCGTCGGCCGGCAGGGAGAGGAGGACGAAGGTCGCCCAGACGCCCATGACCGCCGCGCCCGCCCACGCCGCGGCGCGGAACCACGCCGCCGCGGCCAGGCGCGGGCGCGCGTGGTAGGCCAGCAGCCAGGCCAGCATCGCCGCGAAGCAGGCCGCCGTCCCGGCGCCGAGCTCCGCGCCGGAGGCCCGCGGAAGCAGGCGCCCGGCGAGGATCCCCGTATAAAGGACCAGGACCGCGACGATCGGCCAAAACGCCCAGCGCCTGCGCACGCCTCATTGTGGCCGGAAGGGCCCCGCGGCGTCAAGCCGACGCGCGGAATCTCTAGTGCGCCGCCGATTCTTCTGCTATACTCCCGGCCCGTCCCCGTCAGGGGACCAGACCATGTTGGAGGATCGGATGAACCAGAGACTCATTCGCCGCGCGAGGAAGTCCGAAGGCGGCTTCACCCTCATCGAGCTGCTCGTCGTCGTGCTCATCATCGGCATCTTGGCCGCGATCGCGGTCCCGCAGTACTTCAAGGTCGTCGAGAAGGGCAAGTTCGCCGAGTCCATGGAGTGGATCAGCAGCCTGA
>JAGWRY010000436.1 GCA_028869495.1 Elusimicrobiota bacterium
GGCGGCGCGGCCGGCGCCCGAGCCGCTCTCGAGCCCGCCGAGGATCTCCCCGGCGCGCGCGATCAGCGCGGCGGGCAGGCCGGCCAGGGCGGCCACGTGGATGCCGTACGAGCGGTCGGCGGGGCCGGCGCCGATCCGGTGCAGGAAGACGACCTCGGTCTGCCCCTCGGCGTTCGTCCACTCCTTGACCTCGACGTTCGCGTTGACGACGCCGGGCAGGGCCTTCGCGAGCTCGGTCAGCTCGAAGTAGTGCGTCGCGAACAGCGTGCGCGGCCCGCGCGGCTTCGCGTCGTCCTCGGCCGCGCCGGCCGCGGCGTAGGCGTCGTGCAGATGCTCGAGGACGGCCCAGGCGATCGAGATGCCGTCGAAGGTGGACGTGCCGCGGCCGACCTCGTCCAGGACGACGAGCGAGCGCGCGGTCGCCGAGCGCAGGATGTGGGAGGTCTCCTTCATCTCGACCATGAAGGTCGAGTCGCCCTGCGCGAGCGCGTCCTGCGCGCCGATCCGCGTCAGGATCTTGTCGACGACGCCGACGCGGGCGGAGGCCGCCGGCACGAACGAGCCGATCTGGGCCAGCAGCGCGATCAGCGCGTTCTGGCGCAGGTACGTGGACTTGCCCGACATGTTCGGGCCGGTCAGGACCTGGATCTGCGGGTCGCGGGCGTTGAGCGTCAGCGAGTTCGGCACGAACGAGCCGGGCGGCAGCAAGGCGGCCAGCACCGGGTGGCGGCCGCCCTCGATCTCGAGGTCGTGGGAGAGGTCCACCTTCGGCTTGACGAAGTCGCAGCGGGCGGCCGCGTCGGCCAGGGCCTGGAAGACGTCGAGCTCGGCGAGGAGCTCGGCCAGGCGCAGCAGGGCCGAGTGGGACTCGAGCGCCGACGCGCGCAGCTCGTCGAAGAGGGCCGCCTCCAGGCGCAGGATCCGGTCCTCGGCCGACAGGATGCGCGCCTCCAGCTCCTTGAGCTCGGGCGTGATGTAGCGCTCGGCGTTGGTCAGCGTCTGCTTGCGCGCGTAGTGCGCCGGGGCCTTCGCCGAGTGCGCCTTCGTGATCTCGAGGTAGTAGCCGAAGACCGAGTTGTAGCCGGCCTTCAGCGTCGGGATGCCGGTCGCCCGGCGCTCGCGGTCCTCCAGCTCGCGCAGGACCTGGTCGCTGTCGGTCTTCAGGCGCTTGAGCTCGTCGAGCTCGGCGTTGAAGCCCGCGCGGATCAGCCCGCCGTCGGAGAGCTTGGCCGGCGGCTCGTCGGCCAGCGCCTTTTCCAGGAGGGCGCGCAGGGGCTCGGCGCCCTGCGCCGCCGCGCGCAGGTCCGCGGCGAGGTCGGCCAGGCCCGACGCGAACGACGCGCCGGCGATGCGCTCCTCCAGCGCCGGCAGGTGCGACAGCGAGCGGCGCAGGGCGCCGAGGTCGCGCGGGCCGGCCGAGCGCGTCGACAGGCGGCTCGTGACCCGCGGCAGGTCGGCGATCTCCTGCAGGAGCCGGCCCAGCGCCTGGCGCGCGTCGGGCTTGTCGAGGAGGTCCTCGACGCAGTTCTGCCGCGCCTCGATCTCGCGCAGGTCGGTGGACGGGTGCAGGAGCCAGGTCTTCAGCAGGCGGCTGCCCATCGGCGTGCGGCAGCCGTCGAGCAGGCCCCACAGCGTATGGCGCTTCTCGCCCGACGGCGACTCGACGAGCTCGAGCGTGCGGATCGCGACGTCGTCGAGCTGCATCACCGCGCCGGCCTCGCGGTAGGCGGGGGCGGGGAGCTCGCGCAGGCGGAAGCGGGCCTCGTCGACGTAGCGCCGCGCGGCCAGCGCGGCCTTGAGGGCCAGGCGGTGGTTGCGCCAGGCGGCCTCGTCGGCCCAGGCGGGGGCCTTGACCGGCGGGGCGGACGCGCCGAGGGTCAGGCAGGTCCGCGGGGGCAGGACCTGGCGCAGGAGGAGCGCCGAGGCGGCCTCGGGCGTGCAGACGACCTCGGCCGGGCGCACGCGCGCGAGCAGGTCGTGCAGGCGGCGCTGGTCGCGGTCGTTCAAGGCCTGCGTGGCCCAGGACTCGCCGGTGGACACGTCCAGGCAGGCCGCGCCCCAGCCGACGAGGTCGTGCTCGACGGCGACCAGGAAGTTCGACGAGGCCGGGTCCAAGAGCTCGTCCTCGACGACGGTGCCCGGGGTGACGACCCGGATCACGTCGCGGCGGACCAGCTTCTTGGTCTTCGACGGCTCCTCCATCTGCTCGGCGACCGCGATCTTGCGGCCGGCGCGCAGGAGGCGCGCGACGTAGTTCTGCGCGTTGTGGAACGGCACGCCGCACATCGGCACGCCCTGGCGCTGGGTCAGGACCAGGCCGAGGACCGCCGACGCGTCGCGGGCGTCGTCGCCGAAGAGCTCGTAGAAGTCGCCGAGGCGGAAGAACAGGAGCGCCTGCGGGTGCCGCTTTTTGAGGTCCTGGTACTGGCGCATCACCGGGGTGTCCGGGAGCGCGCTCTCCGTCGGAGACATGGGCCTGATTTTAGCAATTTCCGGCGCTTCCGCTCAGGGGGGCGCCGTCCGTCCCGGTCCCGTCGGGAACGCGCGCCGTTGAGGCGCGCTTGGGTCGCTCGGCGGCGAACGCCGGAACGACGGCTTGCCGTCCTTCGCTCCACATCCCGACGGGACCGGGACGGACGGCGGTCTCTCGGAGCGGACGGCCCACGCCCGCATGATCGCCGTTCGACGCGCCCTTCGGCGGGACGTGGAGCGAGGACGGCGGGTCGGCCGGCTCCGCCGTCCGCCGCCGAGCGACCCCGAGCGAGGGTCAAACCCGAGCGATCCCGCCGAAGGGCGCGTCGAACGGCGGCCGACCGGAAAGAGCGGGGGGCCGCTAAAGCTCGAAGACGAGGGACACGTCGGCGTAGTGCGTCCTCTGCGCGTAGAACTGCCCGTACGGGGAGTGGCCGTCGAACCAGCCCAGCTGGAAGCGCATCGAGCGCGTCGGGTTCTTCCGGAAGCCGAGGCGCAGGCCGCAGACCAGGTGCGAGTCGACGTTCCACGCCACGCGCTCGTGCGACTGCAGGTCCTCGGCCAGGAACAGGTGCGTCGGCGCCTGCGCCGACCAGCCGAGGTCCGGCGAGACCAGCTCGACGCCGGCCTGCAGGGTCCAGCGCCCGACCGCGGGCACGCGGTGGATCAGCCATTCGGAGCCGCCGTAGAGGCGCAGGACGGGCGAGACGTCCAGGCTGGCCAGGCCGCGCAGGCCCTCGCTCGAGTAGCGGAAGCCCGTGTCGCCGGTGCGCCGGATGTAGTCGTCCCCGAGGTGAGAGCTTTCGTGGAACAGCACGCCCTTGAACGCGACCCCGCCGCGGCGCACGGTCACCGGCAGGTTCGCGAAGAAGTCCACCGTCTGGAACTCGTTGACGCCGCCGGCGACCTTGAAGCGCGAGTAGGCCATGCCCTCGACGTCGGCCTCCCACAGCCAGGGCAGCGGGGTCCCCGTCCCGACGCGCCCGCGCGTCAGGCCCCAGGAGTGGCCGAGCGCGATGTCGGAGGTGTTCTGTCCGTCCAGGCGGTAGTAGGACGCCGAGAGCTGGATCTGGCGCGGGTCGGCCAGCAGGAGCGGGAAGATCTCGTTCGGGCGCGGGAACAGGTCCAGCTCGCCGGCGCGGGCCGGGCGCGGCGCCAGGGCCGGCGCCGCCAGCAGGAGCGCCGCGAGGAGGGCCTTACTTCGCGGCCAGCGCGGCGTCCACCGCGGCGCGCAGCTCATCGGGGTCCTTCTCGCCGAACCAGCGCCGCAGGATCGTCCCGTCGCGGCCGATCAGGTAGGCGGTCGGCAGGCCGGGCACGGTCCAGCCCGGCGGGGGGTTCTCGGCGCCGTTCAGGATGATCGGGTACGGGATCGGCTGGTCCTTGACGAAGCGGCGCACGGCCTTGGCGCCCTCCTCGTCCATCGACACGCCCAGGATCGTGAAGCCCTTCGGCTCCAGCTCGCGGTCCAGCTTGACCAGGCCCGGGATCTCCTCCTGGCAGGGCTCGCACCAGGTCGCCCAGAAGTCGACGAGGACGACCTTGCCGGCGAAGTCGGTCAGCGAGATCTTCTTGGGCATCTCGCCCATCTTCGGCGTGAACGAGGGGCCGGAGAGGGCCGGGGCCTTCTCGACCGACGCCGGGAGCGGCGCCGAGGAGCCGCGCGTCAGGACGTAGACGGCGCCGGCCGCCAGCAGGGCCGCGGCGGCGATCAGGTAGGGCTTCGCGGAGTTCTTTTTCATGGTCACAGTCCGAAGCGCGAGAGTCCCGACGAGAACCAGCCGCTCAGCCGGGTCAGGTGTCCGGTGAAGATCAGCGCGCCGACGGCGACGAGCAGGGCGCCGGCGAAGACCTCGCCGGCGCGGATGTAGCGCTTGTAGCGCGTGAAGAAGCGCAGGAAGGCGCCGACCGCGAAGCCGGTCAGGATGAAGGGGATGCCCAGGCCCATCGAGTAGACGAAGAGCAGGGCGACGCCCTGCGCGACGGTGTCGCGCGTGGCGGCCAGGGCGAGGATGCCGGAGAGGATCGGGCCGATGCACGGCGTCCAGCCGAAGGCGAAGGCCAGGCCCATCAGGAAGGAGCCGACGTAGCCGGGCCGGAAGGAGCCGGCGTCGGCGCGCTTCTGGTAATAGAGGACCGGGATCGTGATCAGCCCGGTCATGTGCAGGCCGAACAGGACGATGACCGCGCCGGCGATCTTCGAGACGACGGGCAGGTGCGCGAGCAGGAACTCGCCGGCGGCCGTCGCGGAGGCGCCCAGCGCGGTGAAGACCAGCGAGAAGCCGAGCACGAAGCAGACCGACTCCCACCCCGCGTGGCGCAGCGCGCGCCCGGCCTTGGACCCCTTCGAGAGCTCGTCGAGGGAGAGCCCGGACATGAAGGAGATGTAGCCGGGGACCAGGGGCAGGACGCACGGCGACAGGAAGGAGACGATGCCCGCCGCGAACGCCGCCCCGTAGCCGATCGAGCTCGCCGATGCCATAGCCGCCTCCAGTCTATCATTTCGTCCGGGAGGGCCTGTCATCCCGGCTCCCGGCCCGGCACTCATCAGTGATATGATGAACCGAATGATGACAGCGCTGCTGGCCCTGCTGATCGTGGCGTGCCCCGGCGGAGCGAACGCGAAGGAGAGGACCGTGAGCGAGCACAAGAAGCCGAGCCGCGAGGAGCTCAAGAAGATCCTGACGCCGGAGCAGTTCGCCGTCGTCTGCAACGCGGACACCGAGCCCGCGTTCCACAACAAGTACTGGAACAACCACGCGGCCGGCATCTACGTGGACGTCGCCGACGGCGAGCCGCTGTTCTCGTCCTTGGACAAGTTCGACTCGGGCACCGGCTGGCCCAGCTTCACGAAGCCGATCGACCCGGCCGGGGTCGTCGAGAAGAGCGACTGGTCGTACGGGATGAACCGGACCGAGGTCCGCTCGAAGGACGCCGACTCGCACCTCGGCCACGTCTTCGACGACGGCCCGGCCCCGACGCACAAGCGCTTCTGCATCAACTCGGCGTCCCTGCGCTTCGTGCCGGTCGCCGACATGGCGGGCGAGGGCTACGCGAAGTACCTGCCGCCCTTCCAGAAGGCGGGGCTCTACCCGGTCAAGAAAGCCCATCAGAAGGAGGCCCTGCAGACCGTGGACCTGGCCGGCGGCTGTTTCTGGGGCATGCAGCACATCCTGCGCAACGTCCCGGGCGTGGTCTCGACCGAGGTCGGCTACGAGGGCGGCAAGGACAAGGACTCGACCTACGAGCACCACCCGGGCGACGCCGAGACCACGCGCGTCGTCTACGACCCGTCGAAGATCTCCTTCGAGGAGCTCCTGCGCTGGTACTTCCGCATGCACGACCCGACGACGCTCGACCGCCAGGGCAACGACGTCGGCACCTCCTACCGCTCGGCGATCTTCTACCACACCGAGGAGCAGAAGGAGACCGCCGAGCGCGTCAAGGCGCTGGTCGGCGAGTTCGGGCATTGGGAAGGGCCGGTCGTCACCCAGATCGTCCCCGCGCGTCCGTTCTGGAAGGCCGAGGCCTACCACCAGGACTACCTCGAGAAGCACCCGGACGGCTACACCTGCCACTTCATCCGCCCGGTCGACGTCCTCGGGACCTGGCCCGGGCAGTCCTTCCCGCCCGGGACCTAGGCCGCCGCATCCAGCGAATTCCCGGGCTTTCCGCGCATTCCCAGCGGCCGCCGAACGGCGCTCCCTCGAGCGGAAAAGCGGGCGTTTTTGTATCATCGAGCGACCCTCGAGGAGGACCCGATGAGCACCGCCGCCGCCGCGAAGACCCGGACCGAGAAGGACACGATGGGGGAGATCGCCGTCCCCGCCGACCGCTACTGGGGGGCGCAGACCCAGCGCTCGCTCCATCACTTCCGCGCCGGGGCCGGCCGCGACACGCTGACGCGCGGGATGATCCGCGCCCTCGGCATCCTTAAGAAGGCCGCGGCCCAGGCCAACGCCGAGCTGGGCGTGCTCCCCAAGGACAAGGAGAAGCTGATCGTCGCCGCCGCCGACGAGGTGATCGACGGCCGGCTCGACGCGCACTTCCCGCTGGTCGTCTGGCAGACGGGCTCGGGCACGCAGTCGAACATGAACGCCAACGAGGTCATCTCCAATAGGGCCATCGAGATGGCCCGGGGCGCGATGGGCTCCAAGTCGCCGATCCATCCGAACGACGACGTCAACAAGTCGCAGTCCTCGAACGACACCTTCCCGACGGCGATGCACATCGCCGCGGCCGAGGCGCTGACCGGCCGGCTGATCCCCGCGGTCGAAGGCCTGCGCGACGTTCTCAAGAAGAAGTCGAAGGACTTCGCCGGCGTGGTCAAGATCGGGCGCACGCACCTGATGGACGCCACGCCCCTGACCCTCGGCCAGGAGATCTCGGGCTGGGAGGCGATGCTGGGCGCCGACCTCGCGCGCCTGGACGCGGTCCTGCCCGGCCTCTACGAGCTGGCGATCGGCGGCACGGCCGTCGGCACGGGCTTGAACACGCACCCGGACTTCGACAAGAAGGCCTGCGCGCGCATCGCGAAGCTGACCGGCCTGCCGTTCAAGCCCGCGCCGAACAAGTTCGAGGCCCTCTCCGGCCACGACGCGCTGGTCTTCGCGCACGGGGCGCTGAAGACCCTGGCCTGCTCGATGAACAAGATCGCCAACGACGTGCGCTGGCTGGCCTCGGGCCCGCGCGCGGGCCTGGCCGAGATCCGCATCCCCGAGAACGAGCCGGGCTCCTCGATCATGCCCGGCAAGGTCAACCCGACGCAGAGCGAGGCGGTCACGATGATCGCCGCGCAGGTCCTGGGCAACGACGTCGCGGTCAACGTCGGCGGGGCCTCGGGCAACTTCGAGCTGAACGTCTTCAAGCCGCTGATCATCCGCAACGTCCTGCACTCGGCCGAGCTGCTGGCGGACGGGATCGCGGGATTCACCGAGCACTGCGCGGCCGGCCTCGAGGCGAACGAGGCCCGCATCGACGAGCTGATGCGTAGATCGCTGATGCTGGTGACGGCCTTGAACCCCCACATCGGCTACGACAAGGCGGCCAAGATCGCCAAGACCGCGCACGCCGAGGGCACGACGCTCAAAGAGGCGGCGCTCAAGCTGGGCTTCCTGACCGCGAAGCAGTTCGACGACTGGATCAAGCCCGAGGCGATGACGAGGCCCGGACTGTGAACGAGACCGAGCAGACGTCCCTGATCCGCCGCATCGCCTCCGTCGTCGGGCACGAGCTGAGGAACCCGATGGCGGTCATCAACAACTCCGCCTACTTCGTGCGCGCGAAGCTGGGCGGCTCGAGCCTCGACCCGAAGGTCGAGAAGCACCTGAAGATCATCGAGTCCGAGATCGCCCGCGCCGACCGCCTGATCGGCGACATGCTGACCTTCTCGCGCGCCTACGAGCCGCAGTTCGAGACCAAGGACTTCGACGCCGAGATCAAGGCCGCCGTCGCCGCCTACGCGGCGCCCGCGGGCGGCAAGGTCGACTTCAAGGCCGGCGCGAAGGGCGCGGAGGCCAAGGTCGACGCGAAGGCGCTGTCCGACTCGGTCCGGCGCCTGCTCGACAACGCCTTCGACGCGATGGAGGGCAAGGGCAAGGTCTCGGTCGCCACCGGCGTCGAGAAGTCGAACGTCTTCTTGACCGTCGCCGACGCCGGGCCCGGCGTGGACGTCAAGGTCGCGACGACCCTCTTCGACCCGTTCGTGACGACGAAGCCGCGCGGGCTGGGCCTGGGGCTGTCGCTGACGCGCAAGCTGACGGCCGCGGCCGGCGGCGAGCTGTCGGTCTCCTCGACGCCGAAGGGCGCGACGTTCAAGCTCGTCCTGCCGAAGGCCTAAAGGTGCGCGGGGGTTTTTCGGCCGCGCTGAGGGCGGTGCTGGCCGGGCGCGCCCTCTCCCGGGCCGAGGCGCGCTCCGCGATGGGCGCGCTCCTGGACGGCGCGGCGACCGACGCGCAGGCCGGGGCGTTCCTCGCGGGCCTGCGCGTGCGGGGCGAGACCGTCGCCGAGCTGGTCGGCTTCGCCGAGGCGATGCGGGCGCGCGCGCGGCGCGTGAAGGTCCGGCGCCGCCCGCTCCTCGACACCTGCGGGACCGGCGGCGACGGCTCGGGCACCTTCAACATCTCCACGACGGTGGCATTCATCGCGGCCGGGGCCGGCGCGGTCGTGGCCAAGCACGGCAACCGCGCGGTGTCGAGCCGCTCCGGCTCGGCCGACGTGCTGGAGGCCCTGGGCGCGCGCGCCGACCTGTCTCCGGCGCGCGCCGCGCGCTGCGTCGAGCGCCTGGGCGTCGGCTTCCTGTTCGCGCCGGGCCATCACCCGGGCGTCGGGCGGCTCGGCCCGGTGCGGCGCCAGCTCGGCGCGCGCACGGTGTTCAACCTGCTGGGGCCGCTGGCCAACCCGGCGGGCGCCGAGCGCCAGCTCGTCGGCGTCTACGAGACGTCCTTGGTGCGCCCGGTCGCGCGGGCCCTCAGGGCGCTCGGCTGCGAGCGCGCGCTCGTCGTCTCCTCGCGCGACGGGCTCGACGAGCTGTCCCTGTCGGCCCCGACGGAGGTCGCCCGGCTGGAGAAGGGGAACGTGCGCCTCGAGACGGTGCGTCCCGAGGACGCGGGCCTGCGGCGCAGGCCGCTCGCGGCGCTCCGGGGCGGCGACGCGCGCCGGAACGCCGCGATCGTGCGCGGCGTCCTGTCGGGGCGCCGCGGCCCCGCGCGCGAGATCTGCCTTTTCAACGCCTCGGCGGCCCTGCAGGCCGCGGGCCTGGCGCGCGGCTGGCGCGAGGGCGTGCGTCTCGCGGCGGCCTCGATCGACTCGGGCCGGGCCCTGGCCGCGCTCGAGGCGCTGGCGCGGGCGTCCCGTGGCTGACGGCGGGGTGCTGGCCCGCCTCGGCGAGAAGGCCGCGGCCCGCGCCGCGAGCGGCCGGCGCGAGCGGCCGGAAGCCTCTCTGAAGTCCGAGCCGCTCTACGCGCGGACGCCGCGCTCGCTGGCGGCCGCGCTCTCCGGCCCCGCGCCGCGCGTGATCGCCGAGGTCAAGTTCGCCTCGCCCTCGGAGGGGATCCTGCGTCCGGGCGCCTCGTCCGCCGAGGCGGCGCGGCTGGCCGGGGCGTACCTCGACGCGGGCGCGGCCGCGGTCTCGATCCTGACCGAGCCCGAGGCCTTCTCGGGCGACCCGAGCTACCTCGCCTCCGCGCGTTCGGCGCGTCCCGAAGCTCTCCTTCTGATGAAGGATTTCGTCGTCGACGCCTGGCAGTTCGCGCTCGCCCGGTCCATCGGCGCGGACGCGATCCTTCTGATCTCGGCCCTCCTGGGGCCGCGCCTGCCGGAACTGCTGGCCGCGTCCCGGGCTTTCGGCCTTTCGGCGCTCGTCGAGGTCCACGACGAGGCCGAGGCGGAGTCCGCCCTCGCGGCGGGCGCGGAGGTCCTCGGGGTCAACAGCCGGAACCTGCGCACGCTCAAGACCGACCTCGGCGTCGCGCGCCGCTTGGCGCCCTTCGCGCGGCGCGCGGCGTCATCGGTCGCCGAGAGCGGTCTTCGTTCCCGCGCCGACCTCGACGAGTTGGGCGGCCTGGGCTACACGGGCTTCCTGATCGGCACGTCCTTCATGAAGACCCCCGACCCCGCCGCCGCCCTGGCGGCCCTGCGGAAGTGAGGATCAAGGTCTGCGGCGTCACGCGCCCCGCCGACGCGCGCCTGGCCGCGCGCCTGGGCGCCTGGGCGGTCGGCATGATCTTCGTCCCGGATACTCCGCGCGCGCTGACGCTCTCCCGCGCCAAGCGCGTGCGCGCGGCGATCCCCAAAGGCGTCCTCGCCGTGGGCGTATTCCGGAATCCGTCGCCTGAGGTTTTATCGCGCTATAAGAAGGAACTGCGCCTGGACGGCGTTCAGATCTACGCGCACGGCCGTTGTGTTCTCATGACGAGCCGTCGCCGTTTGGTCCTGATCGAGCCGCCTCGCACCGACGCCGATAGACGCAAAGGACGCGCGCCTTCGGCGCGCGCGCGACGGGCCGCCCGCCTCAAGGCCGCCGTTTTGCGCCGCCGCGGGACCCGCGTCATCCTGGCCGGCGGCCTGACGCCCGAGAACGCCGCCGAGGCCGCGGCGGCGAAGCCGTTCGCCCTCGACGTCAGCTCCGGCGTCGAGAAGCGCCCCGGGGTCAAGGACGCGCGCCTCCTGCGCGCCTTCTTCGCGGCGGCCCGAAGGGCCTAAAAATAAATGGGTCTAAAGGCCCATTCCCTGTAGACATAAACCTGACACCCTTGTCATAATCCCTCCTATGACAAAACACGCCTCCGTCCTGCTCGCCGCGCTCTTGCTGTCGCCGGCCTCCGCTTTCGCCGCGCCGCACGGGATCCTGTGGATGCCGGGCCACGCGCCCGTCCGCATCCAGTCGAGCGCCGCGAACGCCGCGGGCGGGGGGCTCCAGTACTACGGCGGGCCGGTCATCGAGCACGCGAAGGTCTACGTGGTGTTCTGGGGCGCGGCGGCCGACGGGGGGCTGAAGGGCCAGCTGGCGCCGTTCTACGCGAACATCCTCGACAGCGGCTACATGGACTGGCTCAAGGAGTACGACACGAACCGCGCCGCGGTGGACGGCCGCAAAGGGACGAACCAGCACATCGGGCGCGGGACCTACGGCGGCTCCTTCACGATCCAGCCGGCGAACACGTCCTCGAGCCTGACCGACGCCGACGTCCAGCACGAGCTCGACGCGCAGATCGCGGCGGGCAACCTGCCGAAGAACGACGCCAACACGCTCTACATGACCTACTTCCCCAGCGGGGTCTCCATCGACATCCCCGGCGCGGGCGGCTCCTGCTCGGCCTTCTGCGCCTATCACGAGGGCTTCGTCTCGCCGAAGACCGGCAAGCCGGTCTACTACGGCGTGATGCCGTCCTGCGGCTGGGGCTGCGGCAGCGAGACCGAGGTCTCCTCGCACGAGTGCATCGAGGCGGTCACCGACCCCTTCCCGACGCCCGGCGACTCGCCGGCTTACCCGCAGGCCTGGAACGACGCGAGCGGCCAGGAGATCGCCGACCTCTGCGAGAGCACCTCCGGCACGGTGAACGGGCACGGCATCGCCAGCGACGTGACCGGGCTGTGGGACGACTCGATCGGCGGCTGCAACACGGGCCCCTGGTCGCAGAACGCGTCCGCGGCGGTCGCCAGCGTCTCGGCCGTCCCGGCGACGCGGGCGCTTCCGCCGATCCCGATGATCGGCGCCCTGCGCTCGATCCCGGCCGCCGGCGTCTTCGGCCGCTGAGCTAAAAGCCCAGCTGGGCCAGGTCCAGGTCCACGTCCGCGCGCGCGGGCGGGAGCGGCGCGTCCAGCCGCCTTCGCTCGCGGTCCAGGCCGGTCCAGAACAGGTGGATGGCGTCCAGGGCCTCGCGCCCGGCGTCCAGGAAGACGTCGCCGTCGAAGTCCGGGTCGTCGAAGCTTTTTTTAAGCTCCTCCCAGACGGCGGCGCCGTGGCCGGCCTCGGTGACGAAGTGGAATTTGAAGAAGCCCAGCGGGAGTGGGCTCAGCCCCTTCGGGCGCCGCACGCGGGCGTCGAAGAGCTCCAGGCCCGCGATCAGCTCCTTCCAGAAATTCTTGTCCTCGCGCTCGGGCCCCTGGGCGATGCCGAAGGCGGCCCAACTCTCGATGGCGAAGCTGGCGCCGGCGCCGACCAGGCCGTCGCGGCTGCCGTAGGTGCGATCTAAACCGTCCAGGAACTCGTGGGTCTCGGCGCGGCCCAGGTCCCAGCGGCCGAGTCTGCGGGGGTCCAGGCCCAGGGCGCGGCCGGTCTCCCGCAGCCACTCCAGGTGGGCGTTGCGATTGGAGAAGGTCCGCCCCTCGGCCTCACCGGTGCGGGGCTCCAGGCCCACGCCGCACTCGTTGACGAGGATGGCGCGGGCGCACCTCTCGCCCTCCTCGGTGCCGGCGTTGACGAGGCGCTTGGCCTGGACGACGAGGAAGTGGTTGGAGAAGACGGAGAACTGCTCGATCAGGTCCTTGACCTGGGCCTCGTCGGCGTCGCCGCGCTTGAACCAAGAGGTGTAGGGGTTGGCCTGGACGACGGGGTGGCCCAGTATCTCGAGCTCGAGGCGGCGTTTAAAGTCGTCGAAGCGGTCCATGATGTTCTCCGGGAATGGGTTGGCGACAAAAGAGAGCATAGCCCCGCACCGAGTGAATGTAAATTGAATAAACTTGACTAATACGTTAACCTATCGTTAATGGACCTCTACCAGCTCCGCTATTTCCTCGAAGTGGCCCGGACCGGGTCGTTTACGCGGGCGGCCGAAAGCATGAATGTCTCGACGCCGGCGGTCTCGCGCTCGGTGGCTCTGCTCGAGCGCTCGCTCAAGCGCAAGCTTCTTATTCGAGAGCGCGGCCGCGCGGTGCCCACCGCCGACGGGGCCTTCGTGATGGCGCAGGTCGAGCGCATCTACGACCTGGTCGAAGGGGTCGAAGTCGAGCTGGAGGGCCGGGCGCCGGGGGGGCCGGCGCTCCTGCGCGTCGGCAGCCGGGAGATGATCACGAACTATCTCCTGACGCCGTCCCTGCGCGCCTTCCGGGCGAAATACCCGGACACGCGCTTCGGCCTCCACGAGCTGGGCCCGCGCGAGATGGCCGACGCCCTCAAGAAAGACTGGATCGACTTCGCCTTCTACTACCACGGCGAGATCCCCGACCCCGAGATCGAGGTCAAGCGCCTGGGCTCGCTTCGCTCGCACGTCTACGCCTCGCGCCGCCTTCTCCCGCGCGGGCGCGTCCCCAAGACGGTCGAGCAGACCCTGAAGCTCCCGTTCGTCGCCCCTCGCTACTTCCGCGCCGACCCGTCCGAGCCCAGCGTCGACGGCTTCCCCGACCAGCGCTGGCCCCGCGACGTCCGCTTCGAGGCCGAATTCTTAGAGACCCACCGCCGCTTCGTCCTAGACGGCCTGGCCGCCGCCGTCCTCCCCGACTTCACCATCCGCGAGGAACGCCGCCGCGGCCTGGTCGTCGAACTGCCCGGCCCGCCCCTCGGCCGCGAGATCTACTTCCTGAAGCGGCGGGGTCGCCCTCTACCGGCGGGCGTGGACTTATTTCTTAAAACGCTGAGCCGAACGATCGCCGACCTGCGCTGACTCCGGCGCAACGAGAGGCGATTTCCCGAGGACTTCGGGTTCAGGATCAGCCCGGAAGAACTGCTCCGTTTGAGGCCGCATTTTGCGGCCTCAAACCCGGGACGCGGCGGGCACCGCTATCCGCCCTTCGTCCTCACCGAATACGGCGTCGTCATGGTCGCCAACGTCTTGAACTCGGATCGCGCCATCGCCATGAGCGTCGAAGTCGTTCGGCAATTCGTCCGGTTCCGCGTGGTCGCCCACTCGCAGGACGCGGTCAAGGAAAAGCTGGCGCAGCTCGAGGGGGTCGTCAACGCGCGACTGGACAAGCACGAAGATCAGATCGACGAGCTGTTCGATGCGGTCGAGTCATTGATTGAGCCCGAGCACGGCCTCGGATCGAAAAAACTCATCGGATTTACGCCGGAAGCAGGCTAGCGCGGCCTGGTCGTCGAGCTGCGTTGAGGGTAACACTAATGGTGGGATCTCACGATGAGCGAAAGGAGCAGATTCGTTCCCATCAACGCGACAATAGAACCTGCGACTAGCGACCCGTGGAAGAACAGGACTCGGAGTAATGGGCGCTTTCGCGCAACTAGTGCCCCGATGAGCGAACTCGGGATGATGATAAAGGCGAGCATCAAGTCGCCAGCCCCGGCGTCGTTCCAGATGTGATTGCTCTGGATGCGAATCATAAGAATGAACTGGTACACCAAGAAAAAACCGAGTCCTCCGAAGACTACGGCTGCGGAATGGACCCGGCGTCCTCGCGATCCCGCCAGGTAGCCGGGGACGGCCACCGCGGAAATTGCGAGCAATATGAGCAGGGCGTCCGTGACCACGTTTTTGTGGAGCTAGTTCGTGAGCGGGATTCGACCAAAGTGACGCAATGTCGATTCAGGGCTTCGAATCCCTTTGGAATTCAAAATCTAAGGTAATCCAATTATGATGTATCGTCTCGAGCCGACCGCTCATGAAGGGAGTTCCGAAACGGGATTTTTCGCATGAATCCAGCTTCGAATTTTTGAAGGAGTTGATGGTGCGTCCCGCTTTGTCCACGGAGAGTCCGGTTATCTCATAATCGCATTCCGTGGAGTCGTCGGAGTCATACGAGATCATCGCGTTGACCGCGATGCTCGGCTTGGAATCCCCTTTGAGCGTGATCTCGCCATGCCCTTCGCCCCAGTGCTTGTCGGCCGTGAGATTCTCGCGCTTGCCTTCCGGAGAATCGGCCTTGCGAGTGAGCTCGTAGATCTTCATCGGTGCGGATTGAATCTCGGAATCCGGGGAACTCGTCGTGACGATGTACCAGGGCGGCTGTCCTTCTTTCTCCGCCTTCATGAACTCAACGGAAGCGCAGCCCGAGAAGGCGAGCGCTAATATTCCGACCAGCCCCAGAACTCTAAAGCGCTTCAGAAGTGTGTTCCTCTCACGAAGTGTAGAGGGGATTGTCGAAATATTCCAGTCGGTACGCTACGTCCGCTTCGAGGCCGAATTTTTAGAGACCCACCGTCGCTTCGTCTTAGACGGCCTGGCCGCCGCCGTCCTCCCCGACTTCACCATCCGCGAGGAACGCCGCCGCGGCCTGGTCGTCGAACTGCCGGGCCCGCCCCTCGGCCGCGAGATCTACTTCCTGAAGCGGCGGGGTCGTCCTTTACCGGCGGGCGTGGACTTATTTCTTAAAACGCTGAGCCGGACGATCGCCGACCTGCGCTGAGGGGGCGCGGATCGGGCGCATTCTTTGAGGCCTCATTTTGCGGCCTCAAATTTATATCGCGCTAACGATAACCACTAGCACCGGTGCTAGTACTCCTCCTAGGGCGATTTGAGAGAGGCGCTATCAGAACGCACTAGGGTGAAAAACCATTTCTTTCCGCGACGACCATAAAAAGCGACGGCGCGTGTGTCAAAGAGAGGGTTGAAGACCCCGTATTCACAACACGCGTCATGAACTATTTGGTCGTATTCGTTCGCGAGCACCGTCCCATCATAGCTCAGGCGGTAATGGCTATCTTTTCGGAAGATGTAGAACGGCTTACCATTCAAGAGTGTGTACGAGAATATCTCGTCGACGTTCAATTGGGATTCCAGGTCGCGCCCCGACAGAAATAGGTGCCCAGGCGTTCTCAGAACCCAGTCCTCACCAACCCGATAGAATGAAGGCGACTCTATTGGAGACTCGGCGAACTCCAATACCTTCCGGCCGTCCTTCAAGACTGCAGCATGAATCATCGGAATCTCGTTCGGCTGAGTTGTCGGGTAGTTACCAAGCCCCACGATTGAGTAGACGACCCCATTGATGTTTAGGTGATTGTTTTCTTGTTCGAAATCGGCCGACGGCATTTGTGCCTGCGGCGGCTCGGTCGACGCCTCAAAAGAACTGATGTCCGGCTGATCCAGGAAATCCAAATGCTGGTGTTCCAATTGCGCCGCTGTAGTCGTGGTGAGTTTCTGCTCGTATTCCCTTATTTCGATGGCGCCAGCTGAATGCGCGATCAATACTAGAAGCGCAGAGATGAAGAAAATACCTCTCAATCGTGCAATAAAGTGTCGCAATCGATTCTCGCTGAGCGGCATGGGCTTGTCTTTGTCTCTAACACTGAGCCGGACGATCGCTGAGTTGCGCTAACGATAACCACGAGCGCTGGCGCTAGTTCGTTGACACAAACTTAATCGTATTGTCCGCATCCCTTGCCGACTCGTTCCCACCCATACTTGGTCCTGGTGTATGCGGAGATCCAAGAGTCGTTCGCCTCATCAGTCTCGTCCATGATGATGGCCGTCTTCCCGGCAATCTTCGTGATTGCGGCTGGCGTCGACACGGCTTGGAGTTTGTCGCTTGAAAGGGCGTCCGAAGAGTACGAGCACAACTTTTGAAGAAGAAAACTGTTTCCTGAATTGTCGATGATGTGCGACACCCTGCACACTTCATGTCCGTCGTCAAAAGTGAAGCTCGTCGCAATGATCAGCAGTTGTTGGGGGTTGCGGGACGAGCTGACTTTCCAACCCTCCTGATGGAAGTTGTTTGCGTTCGGATATCCCATTGTGAGAATCGCTTTGATCAACGCGTTCTTAGAGGCTGTTGGAATTCTATCGGTGCTGATCTTATTCCAACTCCCGGCGCTTTCCGGGCGCGCCACGCGCTTCCGGCCGTTGGAAGGACAATAGTGTGCCGTTAGAAATGCGTTTCCCTCTTTAAGGCGTATCAACCACTGGTCTAACGCTTTCGGATCCTTCGCGCGGAGGAGAATACTCTCAACTACATGGCAGTTATTTTTACGCGCGACTGATAGCGCCGTATTCCCATTCGAATCTTTAGTGTTGGGGTCGGCACCTTTCTTAATCAGTTTAGCGACCAAAGAAGGCATACAGCTGCCGGCGGCTTTAATAATTGGGGGTGTGCGCACGCGTTTGCTTTGAGCCGCCAGTGCGACGCTCCCGATTGAGATCAATAGAAGACTTGCGAACAATGTTTTCGTCGCTATTAGCATGTCTCAGTCGCAATCAAGCTGTCTCATCTGATTTGCCAATAAATTGCTGGCGCTGCGGCTCCAGCCGACATTCCAAACAGAATATTTATGTTCCCCATCGACAGAGAGGGCGATGTAGCCAAGCGGCGTGCCGTCCGGTTCTCTGTAGCGCAAGAAAAGGATCTTTTTCTCCTTACCCGCGCAGCCTTTCCCGATAAAAGTGCAGATGCTTTCGGGATTGTTCAGCTGATAAGAACTTAGTGCGGGCTGTCTGTCCTTGCTGCTCAATTTGCTTAGAGCGGGGAGGAACTCCCGCCCTGCACGAATCGCTTCTGCGCGACTGATTTGGAATTCGTTCAATGTGCACGCCGTTTCGGGGCGCGGTGTGGTATTCGATGAGGGGGGACGACTCTGCGTGGCGGAGCGCTCCGGCAAATGATTCTGGGCGGGTGATGCTCTGTGAAGATCGTAGAGGATGTGCACGCCGTCAAACCGATCCTTTTGTCGTTTGACGCTGTCCGAACTCCGAAGGTCGCATGCAATCGTCAAAGTCCTGTCGCTCATCCAGTGGTACTTCAAATTGCTGCAATAGGCGCCGAAGACGATTTCGGAATCGTTCGCCGGATATTTCCGGAACCAAGACGACGTTATGAAGATGTTTTCGCCGTAAGCCGCAGGACCACGTTCATCACTGGTCGAGGAGACCTCGAGGGCATGAAGACGGCCGTCCGGGGAGGTCTTTGAGGAAATTGTTGTCCAGCCGATCGAACGTGAGAAGAAGTCGGCCGCGACGTAGCCCGCGGCGATTACTAGAGCCCCAGCGAGGATAACGAGGGCTGTTCGTCTCAGAGAGAGCCCTCGCGAGCTGCAGCGTTATGCAGTGGCGCTAGTTGTAAGTTAGACATAACAGAGTGACTTTGGGGTTCAAATGCTGCATCGCGTGATTACCCGAAGAGAACCTGTGGTCTCCGAGAACTTTGTTATAGAGGCGGTCATTCAATTGAGCCATCGTCGGCATGAACTTGAGCGCTAGGTGACACGATGACCCCTTCGGAGAGGCCAGCGCTCCGCCGTTCCAATTCCCGGCGCCGCCTTCGCCATCCCACCCGAAACCGGACAAGAAAAAGGGGCGCCCATTCGACTTCTGGACGCTCTTCAGACTGGAACCGATTGTGATACCTTTAGGGCCCTTCCAGTGGGTGGCGCTGACTTTTGCACACACGCTGGCAAAGCGGGTCTTCGTGATCGAATTGAGCCAGCGTAGTTCCAACCGATCAGCTGCTGAATCCGGGAATAGAACCACCGCGTCTTCGTAATAGCCTTCGCCGGCATAGACCTGGGTGGAGACCACGACGCCCTTCCCGAAACGCTTCGACAGCTGATCTACGGTTATCGAGGCGGGGAAATCCCGGCATGAGAGAATTCGTGCGGGTGTTTGTGCCGCTAAGGCGGTTTGCGCGAGAATGAAGGTGAACGCCGCGAGAAGAACTATTTCATTTTGCTTTCGACCCATTTGCCATCCTTCCGTTCGAGAATAAATGATTCGAGGCTGGATTTTCCTCGGACGTCCGTCTTCCGCAGATAAAAAATCTTACTCGGGCTTATCCAGGCTGCGGTCTGAGGTCCCGACGCGGCGGGCGGCCGGACATCGTTGCCGAAGTCGTGCGAATATTCCAAAGAGAGATCGCTAACGCGGTGAATCATTAATGTGCCGGAGCCTTCTTCTGAATCCGGCGGCGAGCTCGAAAGATAATAGTTCAGCCATGGAGAAAGGATTGGCTCGCCTGCGACCGTGACCGTCGTTCCGGTCATGCCGTCGACCAAAAACAAGCGTCCGCCTTCGTAGAGATGCTCCCGAACCAGAAAATCGATTCGTGTGGTGCTGATCTTGTATGCATTCACGACCGCATATTTTGCGCCGGACTCGCCCGCGCTAGAGTTGCCTTTGAAGGTGACGATGCGGTCTTTAGTGTGAATTGCGAGGTCGTTATCTTGGCGGACGACTTGCGGGAAGCGAGAACGGATTGCAGCTTCAATCGTATTCTCACCGAGTGAGTTCACGAGCCGCGAAGCCTGTGCCGGGCAAGCAAGCAGGGCGATTAGCAGCAGGGTCATTTTTGCCCCATTAACAGCTTGGCCAGCCGCAGAGCTTCGTTCAAGTTCTTCGTGTCGACAGTGAACGGAAAATGTCGAAGCGTCTTGCCGGTCGCCTTGACCGTCACTTCGCTCACGAAGGAATCGCCGATTTTTATCTGGACGGTTTTGCCTAAGCTGTGGTCCAGAAGGTCGTAGACCTGTCGCGCCTTCCGCCAATTGAACTTGATCTCAAGGCGGATCGGATATTTTTTTGAGAAGGCGATCTTCACGCTGGTGACATCCGTGGAAGAGATTGTTATTTCCGGCCCCGAAGCGGCGTTGGCGGGAACTGTCCCAGCGAACAACAGCATAAGAGCGGCGGCGTAAGCGGATTTCATCGCTGAAGTGTAGAGCGAATCTCTGGAATTTACCAGTCGCCGGGGGCGATGGACAAGACCCCGGGCCTCTGCTATCCTTCGGGGCGATGAAAAACCCCTCAAAGGGCGGATTGCGTGCGGGTTGGTTCGGGCCTTTTGGGGGGAGGTTCGTGCCGGAGACGCTGGTCGAGCCGCTGAGGGAGCTCGAGGCGGCGTACGACGAGGCCAAGAGGGATCGCGGGTTTAGGGCCAGGCTGGGGCGGGAGCTGGCGACGTATGTAGGAAGGCCGACGCCGCTGACGTTCGCCGACCGGCTCTCGAAAGAGCTGGGACTGCGGGTCTGGCTCAAGCGCGAGGATCTGACGCATACGGGCGCGCACAAGATCAACAACACAGTGGGGCAGGTCCTGCTCGCCGTGCGGATGAAGAAGAAGCGCGTCATCGCCGAGACGGGGGCGGGGCAGCACGGGGTGGCGACGGCGGCGGCGGCGGCGCGGTTCGGGCTGCCGTGCCGCGTCTACATGGGGACCGAGGACATGGCGCGCCAGGCGCCCAACGTCGGGAGGATGCGCTTTCTCGGCGCCGAGGTCGTGCCGGTCGAGGCCGGCTCGCGCACCTTGAAGGACGCGACCAGCGAGGCCCTGCGCGCCTGGTCGGCCGACAGCCGGGAGACCTTCTACGTGCTGGGCTCGGCCCTGGGGCCGCATCCGTATCCCGGCATGGTGCGCGACTTCCAGTCCGTCATCGGCCGGGAGGCGCGCGCGCAGATCTTGAAGGAAGAAGGGCGCCTGCCGCGCGAGGTCGTCGCCTGCGTCGGCGGCGGCTCCAACTCCATCGGCATCTTCACGGCCTTTATAAAGGACGAGCGCGTGCGGCTGACCGGCGTCGAGGCGGGCGGGCGCGGCCTCGCCTCGGGAGAGCACGCCGCGCGCTTCGCCGGCGGACGGCCCGGCGTCCTGCACGGCACTTATACGTATCTGCTTCAGGACAAGGACGGACAGGTCCTGCCCACCCACAGCGTCTCGGCCGGGCTGGACTATCCCGCCGTCGGGCCCGAGCACGCCGAACTGCGGAGGTCCGGGCGGGCGCGGTACGTCTTTGCGACGGATACGGAAGCTTTGAGAGCGGCGGCGGAATTGGGGCGACTCGAAGGCATCTTGCCGGCTTTGGAGAGCTCGCATGCTTTGGCGTACGTCCTGCGGGAACGGAGAAAGATCGGACGGAGCCAAACCGTCATCGTCAATCTGTCCGGGCGCGGGGACAAGGATCTGGCCACGCTATGCCCGTGAGCTTGGCGAACGTCTTAACGGCGCGCCGCGCGAACGGACGCGCGGCGTTCGTGCCTTTCATCGTCGCGGGCGACCCGCACCCCAAGGCGACCGTCGCCTTGGCGCGCGGCCTCGAGGCCGCCGGCGGGGATATTTTGGAACTGGGCGTGCCCTTCTCCGATCCCGTCGCCGACGGGCCCGTCATCCAGGCCGCCGGCCAGCGCGCCTTGGCCAAGGGGATGAGCCTGCGGCGCGCGGCGGGGCTGGCGGCGCAGATCAAGAAGTCCGGCGTTCGGATGCCGATCGTGCTGTTCACGTACTTGAACCCCGTCTTGAGCCTCGGCGTGGAGGATTTCGCGCGGCTTTGCGCGCGGTCCGGCGTCTCGGCGGCGCTGGTGGTGGACTTGCCGGCCGAAGAATCGAAAGAACTTTCGAAAGCCTTGGTTCGCCGGGGCTTGGAGCTGGTGTTATTGGCGTCGCCGACCACGACCGACGCGCGCCTCAAAGCCATCGGGCGCGCGTCGGGGTCGGTCGTGTACTACGTCAGCCGCGAGGGCGTCACCGGCGCGCGTTCGGGCCTGGCGCCGAACCTGGCCGCACGGCTGGCGCGCGTGCGGCGTCTGACGGGCAAGCCGCTCCTGGTCGGCTTCGGCGTGGCCGAGCCCGCCC
>JAGWRY010000437.1 GCA_028869495.1 Elusimicrobiota bacterium
CGCGCGGCCGGCGTCCCGCCGCGCGGCATGCGGCGCGAGATCCGCGGCCCGATCCCGGCCCCGCCGGTGCCGCCCGGCTTCGTCAAGACCGTCACGCGCCACTTCAACGTCTACGCGGAAGGCTCTCCGGCCTCGGAGCGATTCCTCGAGATGATCGAGACCATCCACGGCAACCTGATGCTGGACCTCGCCCCGTTCTCGCCGTGGGCCAACGAGCAGAGGGTCTCGATCTTCCTGTTCCGCGACCAGGAGACCTACCGCCGCGTGACCGGGCGGCCGCCCTGGTCCGGCGGCGCGAGCTCGGTGCCCAAGCGCCGCGTCTACGTCTACGAGAGCGACGAACTCCCCGGCATCCTGTCGCACGAGCTGACGCACATCTACTACGACGGCTTCTACCTGTCGGGCGCGACGGACCCGCTGTGGCTGTCCGAGGGCATGGCGACGGTCTCGCAGGTCTCGCGCGGACTCGCCGCGCCGACCTGGCTGACGCAGAACCTGCGCGTGCTCGAGAACGGCGGGGGCTTCTCACTCCCGGAGCTGATGGCGGTGAAGTCGACCGCGGGCTGGCCCGACGCGAAGGTCCGGCTCTGGTACGCGCAGTCCTACAGCCTGGTGCGCTACCTGCTGCGCACGCAGTACCGCTCGTCGTTCTACCGCTTCTCCGTCTACCTCCGCGACGGCCTGCCGGTCGAGGAGGCGCTCTACCGCGCCTACGGCGCGCCGTACACGCGCGTGCGCGCGCTCGAGATCGCCTGGCGCGCGTCGATCTCGCGCGGCGGCGGCGAGCGCTTCTCCGTCGAGAACTAGCGCGGCGATCCTCGCCGCGCGAAATTAGGCCTTGACAGAATCGAGCGAGTCCTCTATACTCGTGCCCGCGGTGGGGAAAAGTGGGGAGAGAGAGCGAGCGAGTGTCTGAAAGTGGTGAAACATGGCGCTGCTGATCGGCCGCTACGACTACTCGCTCGACCCGAAGAACCGCCTCGCGGTGCCTCCGAAGTATCGGGAGTCTCTCGCGCAGGAAAAGGGGAGGAGCTTCTTCTTGACGAGCGGGATGGAGGGCTGCCTGTACCTGTTCCTGCCGTCCCAGTGGGAGAAGCTGCTGGCCGACGATCTGAAGATGTTCTCGCTTCCGGACAAGGAGCAGGAGCGCGCGTTCAAGCGCAAGTTCTTCTCGGAGGCGGTCGAGGTGGAGCCGGACGCCCAGGGCCGCATCCTGGTGCCCCAGTACCTGAAGGAGCACGCGGGGCTGAGGGGCGACGTCCTGGTGCAGGGCGCCGGCACCCGCGCCGAGGTCTGGGACTCGCGGCGCTGGACGGACTACGAAAGGAAAATGGTCGCGCCGGCGTATAAAAAGATCGGGAAGAGCCTGGAGATATGATCTTGACGGACGAAGGACGCTACACGCACGAGCCGGTACTGCTCGCGGAGGTGCTGGAGCGGCTCGTTACCGACCGGGGAGGCCTCTACCTCGACGCCACGACGGGGCTCGGGGGCCACTCGGACGCCATCCTCCGCGCGATTTCGGCCCAGGGACGGGTACTCTGTCTCGACGCGGATCCAGAAGCGCTCGCGGAAGCCGGTCACCGGCTCGGAGCTCACGGCGGCAGAGTCCGCTTGGTCCGCGCGAACTTCCGGTCCCTGGGCTCGATCTTGGAGAAAGAGGGGTTCTTCCCGCTGAGCGGGGCGCTGTTCGACCTCGGCGTCAGCTCCCTCCAGCTCGACAAGCCGGCCCGCGGCTTCTCGTTCCGGCACGAGGGCCCGCTCGACATGCGCATGGGCCCCGACACGACGCTGACGGCCGAGCAGATCGTCAACCGCTGGCCGGCCGAGCAGATCGCGATGCTACTGAAGGAGTTCGGCGAGGAGCCCGAGGCCGAGAGGATCGCGCGCGCGATCGTCGCGGCGCGCGCGAAGGGCCCGCTGACGACGACGACCGAGCTGGCCGCCGTCGTCGAGTCGGTCGTGCCGCGCACCGGGCACCACCCGGCCACGCGCACGTTCCAGGCTCTGCGCATCGCGGTCAACCAGGAGCTCGAGGCCCTGACGCGCGGCCTGGAGAGCGTCGTTCCCTATTTGAAGTCCGGCGGGCGGCTGTGCGTGATCACGTTCCACTCGCTCGAGGACCGGATCGTCAAGAACGTCTTCGCCTCGCTCGTCGCGCAGGGCAAGTGCGCCTATCTCGGCCGGGGGGACGCCCGCTCCGCGGTCGCCGCCGGATCGGCCGAGCTCGAGCGCAACCCGCGCGCGCGCAGCGCGAAGCTCCGGGTCGTCGAAAAGAGATAAGGGGGACACGAACATGAAGAGCCATTCCTTCGTGGGCGGTTCGAGCGCGGCGCTGGCCGCGCTGGCCAAGCTCGACACGACGGTCGCGTTCCTGGTCGACAGGAGGGAGGCGGTCTCTCTCGCCCCGACGGGGCGGATGGCCGGCTCGGCGTACGTCTGGCGGCGGGTGTTCCTCCGCGGGAGGAGCCGCCGGGGCTGACGGATTTGGCGCCCCCCTCTCGGCGGGGGGGCGCCTCGTTTCGGCGGGCGTCGTTCGGCGCGGCGCCCGCCGCCGTTAAAGGCGGCTCTCACTCGGCGGAGAGCCGCCCGATTTGGACGGAAAGACGCGAGCTTTAGGCCGGACGCCCACTCGGCGGGGCGTCCGGCCGCCGGATCGGCGGCTCACCTCGGCGGGGAGCCGCCCCGATTTCGGCGGACGCCCACTCGGCGGGGCGTCCGCCGTCGATCAAGGCGTCCCCCTTCTCGGCGGGGGGGGCGCCCGATTTGAAGGATTGGAAGGAGAGGCGTGCGAGTGCTATGATGGACGCGCGGATGCGGGCGGGAACGGGGATCGCGGCGAGGTTCGCGGGGGCGGGAGCCCTCGTGCTCTTCCTTTGCTGGCAGCACGTCGAGGCCGTGCGTCTCGGCTACCGCGTCGAGGCCGCGCGCCGGAGCGTCGCGGACCGCAGCGCCCGCGTCGCGGCCCTGCGCGTCGAGCTCGACGAACGCCTCTCCCCGGCCGAAGTCGCCGCCGCGGCGTCGCGGATGGGCCTGGTCCCGGCCTCGCCCTCCGACCTGCGCCGCCTGCCGGACGCCGCCGCGCGGCCGGAGAGCGCGCTCGCGCGCCTGTGGACCCGGCGCCTGGCTCCTCTCGTCGCCGCGGCGCGCAGTTAGGTCCGACATGGACCTCGGCCTGCGCCTGACGATCTCCGCCTCGGCCTGTCTGCTGCCGCTCGTCCCGCTCGGCCTGCGCCTGACCGACCTTCAGGTGCTCCGCCACGGCTCCCTGCAGTCGCGCGCGCAGAGCGAGTTCGCGCGCGTCGTCCAGGAGGCCGCCCCGCGCGCCGAGATCCTGGACCGCGACGGCCGCGTGCTCGCGCAGTCCGTGCCGAGCTGGTCCTGCTTCGTCGACAAGGCGATGGTCAAGGATCCGGCCGCCTTCGGCGCGCGCCTGGCGCCGCTCCTGGGCCTGCCCGCGCGCGCGCTGGCCGCGAAGGCCCGCGGCTCCGGCCGCTTCGCCTGGCTGAAGAAGGGCCTGAGCGCGTCCCAGGCGGACGCGCTGCGCCGCGCGCGCGTGCGCGGCGTCGGCGTGGTGCCGATCCA
Source organism: Elusimicrobiota bacterium (assembly GCA_028869495.1). Taxonomy (GTDB): domain Bacteria; phylum Elusimicrobiota; class Elusimicrobia; order UBA1565; family UBA9628; genus GWA2-66-18. Next base: position 3,586 of record JAGWRY010000437.1, read on the forward strand.
GCGGCGCGTGTACCCGAACGGCGACCTCGCCCGCGGAGTGCTCGGCCTCGTCGGGACGGACGGCCGCGGCCTGGCCGGCGTCGAGCTGACCCTCGACTCCCGCCTGCGCGGCACGCCCGGCCGCTTCGACCTGATCCGCGACGGCGCCGGACGCACGATCTACAAGCGCGTCGCCGAGGACGGGAGCACTCCGCCGCCGGTCCGCCTGACGATCGACCGCGACGTCCAGTACCTCGCCGAGAAGGCCCTGCGCGACGGCGCCGCCCGCAGCCGCTTCGAGAGCGGCGACGTCGTCGTCGAGGATCCCGCCACCGGCGAGATCCTCGCGATGGCCTCCTGGCCGCCGACGCCGCTGAAGAACCCGAGCGTGCAGGACGCCTACGAACCCGGCTCGACGTTCAAGATCGTGACCGCGCTCGCGGCGCTCGACTCCGGCCTCGTGACCCCGACCCAGACCTTCAACGCGGAGAACGGCCGCTGGGAGATCGTCCCGGGCGTCGTGATCACGGACGTCGAGCGCGAAAGCCGGCTGACCCTCGAGCAGATCCTCGAGAAGTCGTCGAACATCGGCATCTCGAAGGTGTCCGCCCTGCTCGGAGCCGTCCCGTTCTACCGGATGTGCCGCGTCTTCGGCTTCGGCGCGCGCACCGGCATCAGCCTGCCCGGCGAGACCGCCGGCGACCTGAAGCCGCTCTCGGACCTGACGAAGGTCGGCCTGGCCTCCGCCTCCTACGGCTACGGCCAGCAGGTCAGCCCGCTGCAGGTCGTCTCCGCGTACTCGGCGATCGCCGACGGCGGCATCCTGCGCGAGCCGAAGCTGGTCCTCGACGGCCGCGCGCCGGTCGAGGTCCGCCGCGTCGCCTCGACCGCCGCCGTCGACGAGCTTCAGCGGATGCTCGAGGGCGTCGTCGAGCAGGGGACCGGCACGACCGCCCGCATCCCCGGCTACCGCATCGCGGGCAAGACCGGCACCGCGCGCCAGATCGACCCGGAGACGCACCGCTACTCGGCGACCGACTACACGGCCTCGTTCGTCGGCTTCCTGCCGGTCTCCAAGCCGCGCTGGACGATCCTCGTCGTCCTGAACGCGCCGCGGAGCTCGTACTACGGCGCGCAGACCGCGGGGCCGATCTTCCGCGAGCTGGCCTCGCGCCTGCTCGTCCTCGACGCGGTCCCTCCGGACGCCCCGGTGGACGCCGAGCTCGCCGCGGCGCGGCGATGACCCTCGCCGAGCTCCTGCGCGCCGGCCCGCCGCTGCGGACGGCGGGGTCCATCGAGCTGACGGTGACCGGCCTGCGCCACGACTCGCGCGAGGTCCGCCCCGGCGACCTGTTCTTCGCCCTGCCCGGCTCGCGCACCGACGGCAACCGCCACGCGCGCGAGGCGCTGGCCGCCGGCGCCGTCGCCGTCGTCAGCGAACTGCCCGCGCCGCCCCCGCCGGCCGCCGCCGCCGGCACCTGGGTGCAGGTCGCCGACGCGGCCGAGGCCCTCGCGCGCCTGTCCGACGCGTTCTTCGGCCGCCCGTCGTCGGCGCTGACCGTGATCGGCGTCACCGGCACCAACGGCAAGACGACGACGACCTACCTGCTCGAGGCGGCGGCCTCCGCCGCCGGCGCCGTCTGCGGCGTCGTGGGCACGGTCGAGTACCGGCTGGCCGGGCGCCGCCTGCGCGAGGCGGTCAACACGACGCCGAACTCGCTCGAGCTGACGCGCCTGCTGGCGGACTTCCGCGACGGGGGGGCGACGCACGCGCTCCTCGAGGTGTCGTCGCACGCGCTCGCGCTCAAGCGCGTCGAGACCGTCGACTTCGACGCCGCCGTCTTCCTGAACCTGACCCGCGACCACCTCGACTTCCACAAGACCGTCGACGCCTACTTCGAGGCGAAGGCGCGCCTGTTCGACCTGCTGGCCCGCCCCGACAACCGCAAGAGCCCGAAGGTCGCCGCGCTCAACGCCGACGACCCGCGCGCGCATCTGCTCAAGAAGCGCGCCGTCGGCTGCGACGTCGTCCGCTTCGGACTGGGGCCCGCGGCCGCGGACCTGCGCGGGCGGATCGTCTCGGCGGACCTGAACGGCTCGCGCGTCGCGCTCGACTGGCGCGGGCGGACGCTCGAGGCGTCGCTGCGCCTGCCCGGCGCGCACAACGTGTCGAACGCGCTCGCCGCCGCGGCCGCCCTGCTCGGCCTGGGGACGCCCGCCGACAAGGTGCTCGCCGGCCTCGCCTCGCTGCGCGCGGTGCCCGGGCGCCTGGAACCCGTCGACGAGGGGCAGGACTTCCACGTGCTCGTCGACTACGCGCACACGGACGCCGCGCTCGAGACGGTCCTGGGCCTCCTGCGCTCCCTGCCGCACCGACGGATCCTCGTCGTGTTCGGCTGCGGCGGCGACCGCGACCGCGGCAAGCGCGGCCCGATGGGCGTCGCCGCCTGCCGGGGCGCCGACCGGGCCTTCGTCACCAGCGACAACCCGCGCTCCGAGGACCCGCTCGCGATCATCGCCGACGTCGAATCCGGCATTCGCGCCGCGGGCCTCGAAAATTATACGATCATTCCCGACCGCGGGGAGGCCGTCTCCGCCGCGATCGCGCAGGCGGGGCCCGGCGACGTCGTGCTGATCGCCGGCAAGGGCCACGAGGCCCGCCAGATCCTGCGCGACCGCACGGAGCCCTTCGACGACCGGGAGGCGGCGCGCGCCGCCCTGCGGGCCCGACGATGAGACTCGATCTGACCTGGGGGGAGATGGCCCGCGCCGCGGGGGGACGCCTGTCCCGCGGCGAGGCCTCCGACCGCGTCGACGCGCTGTCGACCGACACCCGCACGCTGAAGCCCGGGCAGGCCTTCTGGGCGCTCGCCGGAGAGCGGGTCGACGCCCACGCGCTCCTCGACGCCGCGCTGGCCGAGCGCGCGTCCGGCTGGGTCGCGGCGGCCGGGCGCCTGCCGGCGAAGGGCCCGCGCCCCGCGCACGTCGTCGAGGTCCCGGACACGCTGAAGGCCCTGCAGGCCCTCGCGCGCCACCACCGCGGGCGCTTCGAGATCCCGATCGTCGGCGTCGTCGGCTCCAACGGGAAGACGACGACGAAGGAGATGCTGCGCTCGATCTGCGCCCTCGTCGGCCCGACCTGCGCGACGCCCGGGAACTGGAACAACCAGATCGGCCTGCCCCTCTCCCTGCTGGAGCTCGGCCCCGAGCACCGCTACGGGATCTTCGAGCTGGCCGCCTGCCGCCGCGGCGAGATCGCGGAGCTCTCGCGCATCGCGGCGCCGACGCTCGCGGTCCTGACGAACATCGGCCCCGACCACCTGGAGACCTTCGGCACGGTCGAGACGACGTTCCAGACGAACTCCGAGATCGTCGAGGCCCTGCCCGAGGACGGCGTCGCGGTGCTCAACGCCGACGACCCGTGGCTGTCGGCGCTCGAGCCGCGCCTCGGCGCGCGCGCGGTCACCTACGGGACCGGCGCGCGCTGCCGCGTGCGCATCGACGGCGAGGGCGCGCTGATCGTCGACCGGCACCGCATCGAGGTCAAGCTCAAGTCCTTCGGGGCCTTCAGCCGCTACAACGCGGCGGCCGCCGCCGCGGCCGCCTCCGCGCTCGGGATCGCGCCGGACGTGATCCGCCGCGGGCTCGAGGCCCACGAGCCCGCCGCCCTGCGCCAGGAGAGGTGGACGCACGCCAGCGGCGCGGAGCTCGTCGTCGACGCCTACAACGCGAACCCGGCCTCGATGCGCGCCTCGATCGAGGCCTTCCTCGAGCGCTACCGCGGACGCCCGCTGACTTTGGTCCTCGGCGACATGAAGGAGCTCGGCCCCGGCTCCGAGGGCTTCCACCGCGAGCTCGGGACCTGGCTGGCCGGGCGGGAGCTGAAGGCCGTCCTACTCGCCGGGCCCGAGATGCGCGCCGCCGCCGACGCCCTCTCCGCGGCCAAGCCCCGCTTCCCGGTCCGCCACGAGGCCGCGCCGGCCGCGCTCGCGGCGGCGCTGAAGGGAGAGCTCTCGGCCCGCGACGCGGTCCTGTTCAAGGCGTCCCGCGCGATGCGCCTCGAGGAGCTCGCGAAGTCCCTGTAGAGCCATGCTCTATTCCCTGTTCCTGCTGCGCGACTCGTTCCGCCCGCTGAACGTCTTCCAGTACATCACGTTCCGCGCCGCCGGGGCGGCCGTGACCGCGCTGGCGGCCTGCCTGCTGGCGGGCCCGGGCCTGATCCGCGTCCTGCGCGCCAGGAAAGTCGGCCAGGTCCAGCGCACGGACGGGCCGAAGTCGCATCTCTCCAAGCACGGCACGCCGACGATGGGGGGCGCGCTGGTCTTCCTGTCGGTCGTCGTCTCGACGCTCTTGTGGATGCGCCCCGACAACCGCTTCACGTGGCTCCTGCTGGCGGTCACGCTCTGCCTGACCGCGATCGGCTTCTGGGACGACTACGTGAAGCTCGTCCAGAAGAACCCGAAGGGCGCGCCGTCCCGGGTCAAGTTCCTGGTCCAGGCCGCGGTCGGGCTGGGCGTCGTCGCTTACCTCGCCGTCTCGCCGCCGAACGGCGTCTACGCGACGTCGATGAACGTGCCCTACGGCAAGGAGCTCTTCGTCGACGCCGGCGTCCTCTACTACGTGCTGGCCGTGCTGATGATCGTCGGCTCGTCGAACGCGGTGAACCTGACCGACGGCCTCGACGGCCTGGCCGCGGGCTCGGTGATCTTCTGCGCGCTCGCCTATGCGGTGTTCGCCTACGTCGCCGGCAACGTGAAGTTCTCCTACTACCTTCGCGTCGTCCACGTCGACGGCGCCGGCGAGATCGTCGTCTACTGCGCGGCGCTGATCGGGTCGCTGCTCGGCTTCCTGTGGTTCAACGCGTACCCGGCCGAGATCTTCATGGGCGACACCGGCTCCCTGTTCCTCGGCGGCGTGATCGCGGTCGTCGCGATGTGCGTCAAGCAGGAGCTGATCCTGCCGATCGTCGGCGGCGTGTTCGTGCTCGAGACCCTGTCGGTGATCCTGCAGATGGGCTCCTACAAGCTGCGCGGCGGCAAGCGCATCTTCCGCATGGCGCCGATCCACCACCACTTCGAGCTCGGCGGGACCGCCGAGCCGAAGGTCACCGTCCGTTTCTGGATCGTCAGCATCGTCCTGATGCTGGCCGCGCTGTCGGCCCTGAAGCTGCGCTGACATGGCCCGCGCCTTCGACCCGCGCTCGTTCCGCAAGAAGCTCGCCGGCGTCCTCGGCCTGGGCAAGTCGGGGGAGGCCGCCGCGCGGCTCCTCGTCCGGAAGGGCTTCCGCGTGCTGGGCTCGGACTCGCGGCCCCGCGCCGAGCTCAAAAAGGCGCTCCAGCGCCTGCCGCCGAAGGTCTCGCTCGAGGGGGGCGGCCACTCGGACCGCCTGCTCTCCTGCGCGTTCGTCGTCAAGAGCCCGGGACTCAAGCCCGACCTGCCGATCCTGAAGAGGCTCGCCGAGAAGGGCGTGCCGGTCTACAGCGAGCTCGAGGTCGCGCTGGCCTTCTCGAAGGCCAAGGACCTGGTCGCGATCACGGGCACGAACGGCAAGACGACGACGACCGCCCTGACCTGGGAGATCTTCAAGGCGGGCCTTCCGCGCGGACGACGGGCGCTCCTCGCCGGCAACGTCGGCGTGCCGGCCTGCGCGGTCGCGCCGGGCTCGAAGCTCCGCGACGTCCTCGTCGTCGAGGCGTCGAGCTACCAGCTCGAGGACTCGGCGCATTTCGAGCCGCGCGCGGCCGCGGTCCTGAACCTGACCGCCGACCACCTCGACCACCACGGCTCGATGGCGGCGTATCTCGCGGCGAAGGCGAAGGTCTTCCGCGAGCAGGGGCCGGGCGATTCCTGCGTGTTCAACGCGGACGATCCCGCCGTCTACGGCCTGTCGCGCTCTTGCCCGTCGCGGCGCCTGTACTTCGGCGCGCCGGGGCCGCACGTGCACGCCTGGGAGGAGAAGGGGAAGCTCCATTTCAAGCTTCCCGGCTGGGGGAAGGCGGTCGCGCTGGCGCCGCCCGGGCTCCCGGGCCGCCACAACCTCGAGAACGCGATGGCCGCGGGGCTCCTGGCGTTCGCGCGCGGGATCGAGCCGGCGGCCGTGCGGAAGGCGTTCAAGGCCTTCCGGGGCGTCCCGCACCGGATCCAGGACTGCGGGACGGTCCGCGGCGTGCGCTGCGTCGACGACTCGAAGGCGACCAACGTGGACTCGACGCTGATGGCGCTGAAGGCCTTCGACGGCGGGGGCAAGCGCCTTCTGCTGATCCTCGGCGGCCTGCACAAGGGCGCGCCGTACGCGCCGCTCAAGCCCGAGATCGAGCGCTCGGTCAAGGGCATCCTGACGATCGGCGCGGCCGCGCGCCGCATCGAGGAGGACCTGAGCGGACTCGTGCCGATCTTCCCGTGCGGGGACCTGCCGACCGCCGTCGACGCGGCCCTGCGCGTGGCCGCGAAGGGCGACGTCCTGCTCCTGTCGCCGGCCTGCGCGTCGTTCGACCAGTTCCGGGACTTCGAGGACCGCGGCCGGCGCTTCCAGGACCTGGTGCGCGCCGCCGGGGCGCGGTGAGGGGCTCCTCGCGCCGGCGCGCGCCGTTCGACTACACGCTGCTCGGCGCGGCGATGGCGCTCCTCGCCCTCGGAGTGCCGATGGTCTACTCGGCGAGCACGTTCCTGGCCGAGAAGACCCTCGGCCAGCCGCTGTACTTCCTGAAGCGCCAGGCCGTCTTCGCGGCCGTCTCCCTGGCCTTCATGGCCTGGCTGTCGTCGCTCGACTACAACCGCCTGCGCGAGTGGGTGCGTCCGGTCTACGCGTGCACGGTCGCCCTGCTCGCGGCCGCCCTCTTCTTCCGACCGATCGCCGGCGTGCGGCGCTGGATCCACCTCGGGCCGATCGGGATCCAGCCGGCCGAGTTCGCGAAGCTGACCTCGGTCCTCTTCCTCGCCTCGTACCTCGACCGGCGCCACAGCAAGCTCGCCTCTCCGACGCACGGGCTGGCGATCCCGCTCGGGGTCATCGGCGTCCTCCTCGTCCTGATCGGCAAGGAGCCGGACCTGGGCACGCCGGTGCTGATGTTCGGCGTCGCGCTTCTCGTCCTATTCGTCGCCGGCGCGCGCATGCGCTGGATCGCCGGGGCGATCGCGGCCTCGGTGCCGGTCGTCGCCTACGAGCTTTGGAAGTACCCGTACCGCCGCGCGCGCCTGATGAGCTTCCTGCGCCCGTTCCAGACGATCAAGGGCACCGGCTACCAGCTCGCGCAGGCCCTGCTCGCGGTCGGCTCCGGCGGCTGGTTCGGCAAGGGCTTCGGCGCGTCCCAGCTGAAGCTGATGTACCTGCCGGCCCCGCACACCGACTTCATCTTCCCGGTCGTCTGCGAGGAGCTGGGCCTGCTCGGCGCGCTCCTGATCCTCGCCCTGTTCGCGACGATCCTCGTGCGCGGCGTCTCGATCGCGCGCCGCGCGCCGAACCTGTTCGGGACCCTGCTCGCCTGCGGGATCACGTTCACGATCGTCCTGCAGGCCTTCTTCAACGTCGCGATGGCGATCGGCCTCCTGCCGACGAAAGGCATCCCGCTGCCCTTCTTCTCGTACGGCGGCTCGTCGCTGCTGACGACGCTGGCCGGCGTCGGCGTCCTGCTGGCGATCTCGCGCCAGGCCAAGGAGTCGGCCGCGTGAAGCGCGTCGTCCTCGCGGCCGGCGGCACCGGCGGGCACTTCTACCCGGGCCTGAGCGCCGCGAAGGCCCTGCGCGCGCGCGGCTGGGAGCCCCTGCTCGTCGTGCGCTCCGGCGACCCGGCGCTCGCGCGCCTGGAGGCCGAGGGGATCGCGGCCCTGCCGGTGGACCTGCGCGGCCTGCCGCGCCGCCCGGGCCCGGAGCTCCTCGCCTTCGCGCGGCGCCTGGCCGGGAGTCTGGGCCTGCTGTCGCGCGCCCTGCGCGCGTTCTCGCCCGACCTCGCGCTCGGGATGGGCGGTTATCTGACCTTCCCGCTGGCCTATGCGGCCCGGCGCCGGGGCGTGCCGCTCGCCGTCCACGAGTCGAACGCCGTGCTGGGCCTGGCCAACCGCGCGGCGGCCTTCCTCGGCGCCGAGCTCTTCTGGGGCCTGCCGCCGGCCGACCCCGCCGCGGGGGGAGCCCTCGTCGGCACGCCGGTGCGCCCGGAGCTCTGGTCGCGCCGGGCCGCCGACGACGCGCGGCGCGCGCTCGGCCTGGCGGCGGACCGGACGACCGTGCTCGTCTTCGGAGGCAGCCAGGGCGCGCGGGCGCTCAACGCGTCCCTGCCCCGGGCCCTGAAGCCCCTCGGCCCGGCGGTCCAGGTCCTGCACCTGGCCGGGAAGGGCAAGGCCGAGGAGGCGCGCGCCGCCTACGCCGCCGCCGGCGTCGCGGCCGACGTGCGCGACTACCTGGAGGACATGGCCGCCGCCTACGGCGCGGCCGACCTCGTCGTCTGCCGCTCGGGCGCGAGCACGCTGGCCGAGCTCGCCGCCCAGCGCGCGCCGGCGGTGCTGGTCCCCTACCCGCACGCGACGGCCGGACACCAGGACGTCAACGCGCGCGTCTTCGAGCGCGCCGGCGCCGCGGTCCGCCTGCCGGAGGGGGAGCTGGCGCCCCGCCTCGGCGGCGTCCTCGCCGATTTGCTACAGTCGACCCGCGCGGACGGCCGGCGCGCGGAGATGGCGCGCGCCTACGACCGCCTCGGCCTGCCTCCGGCCGAGCGGACGGCGGACGTCCTCGCCGACCGTCTGGAGGCCTTGAGAGCGCGATGAAGAAGCGACCCATCATCCTCGTCTGCAACGACGACGGCATCAACGGCCCCGGGCTCGAGCCGCTGATCGCGGCGATGCGGCGCCTCGGGCGCGTGACGGTCGCCGTCCCCGAGCACGAGCGCTCGGCCGACAGCCACTCGCTGACCCTGCACAAGCCGATCCGCGTGCGCCGCGTCGCCGAGGGCGTCTACACTCTCAACGGCAGCCCGGCCGACTGCGCGCGCTTCGGCGTGCTCGAGATGCTCAAGGAGAAGGTCGACCTCGTCGTCAGCGGCATCAACCGCGGCTACAACCTCGGCGAGGACGTGATCTACTCGGGGACCGTCGCGGCCGCGATGGAGGCGACGCTCCTGCGCGTGCCGGCGGCCGCGTTCTCGCTGGACTCGGCCGAGAGCGACTTCCGCCCGGCCGCGCGGGTCGCCCAGCGCCTGTCCGCCGAGATCCTCCGCCGCGGCCTCCCGCGCGGGGTCTGCCTGAGCGCCAACTTCCCGCCCAGCGGCGGGAAGGCCTACGCCCGCCCCGTCCCCGCGCGCCTCGGCCGGCGCATCTACGGCACCGACATCACGCGCCGCGCCGACCCGCGCGGGCACGAGTACTTCTGGCTGGCCGGGCGCGAGGTGACCGGCGTCGACGAGCCCGGCACCGACGTCGCCGCGGTCTCGCGCGGGAGGGTCTCGGTGACGCCGCTGAAGATCGACCGCACCGACGCCCAGGCCCTGCAGGCGCTCGGCGGCTGGGCGCTCTAGACGCCTTCCGCTCAGGGGGCCGCCGTCCGTCCCGGCCCCTTCGGGACCGCGCACCATCGAGGCGCGCTTGGGTCGCTCGGCGGCGAACGGCGGAACGACGGCTTGCCGTCCTTCGCTCCACATCCCGCCGGGACCGGGACGGGCGGCGGTCTCCGGGAGCGGTCGGCCGACCGCCCGTGTCGTCGCCGTCCGATCTCCTCCCTGTCGGGACGTGGAGCGAGGACGGCGGGTCGGCCGATCCCGCCGTCCGCCGCCGAGC
>JAGWRY010000438.1 GCA_028869495.1 Elusimicrobiota bacterium
GCCAGCGCCGCGCAGCGCGGGGAGGGGTCTTCGGTCGCGGCGGGCGCGGCGAGGCGCTCCGGGCCGCCGGCGGACGCCAGCTCCGCGCCGTCGGGTCCGAAGACCGCGATCCCGCGCAGGCGCTCGCGCGCCTCCATCCGGTCGAGCAGGCGCTGGAGGCCGGCGCGGTCTTTCCTTTTAACGAGCGGCGCGGAGAGCTCGCGCAGGCTCTCGACCAGGATCGAGCCGCGCCGGTCGAGCTCCTGCGTCATCAGACGGCGCTCGTGGCGGGCCTGGGACCAGGTCCAGGCGCCGGCGACCGCGGCCGCGGCGAGGACCAGCGAGACGGCGAGGCGGGACGTCATGCGCACAAGATATTTTAGAACTTATCGGCGGCCATTGACGTAATAGATATATACGAACGTTCCATCGATTCGGTAAAATATGCGCACGGAACTGAACTACCACCATCTCTACTACTTCTGGACCTGCGTGCGCGCCGGCAGCGTGACCTCGGCCGCCCGGGAGCTGAACCTTTCGCAGTCGGCGCTGAGCCTCCAGATCAAGAGCCTCGAGAACTCCCTCGGGCGGCGCCTCCTCGAGCGCTCGCGCACCGGCGTCGAGATGACGGACGACGGGCGCATGGTCTTCGAGCACTGCGAGCGCATCTTCCCCGAGGGCCAGGCCCTGTCCGCGGCGCTCCGCGTCGGCCGCGAGAGCCGCTCGACCCCGGTCCGCCTCGGCGTCTCGTCGAGCCTGGGGCGCCCGGTCGTGCTGGCCGCGCTGTCCCGCCTCGAGCGCGTGCGCGGGGCGGCCCCGTCCGTCTTCGTCGGCCCGCGCGACGACGTCGCCGAGCGCCTCGCGCGCCGCCGCGTCGACCTGGCCCTCGTCGGCGACGACCTGACCCAGTCCCTCGGCGCCGGCTACCGCGCGCGGCGCCTGGACGTCCTGCGCCTCCTCTTCGTCGCGGCGCCGGAGCTCTCCCGGCGCCTCGCGCCGTTCCCGCGCCGCCGCTCCGAGGTCCCGATGCTCCTGCGCGCGCGCGCGCACCCGGTCCGCGACAGCGTCGAGGCCTGGCTGCACGCGCGCGGCGTGCGCGCGTGCGCGGTCGCCGAGACCGAGGACGCCGACCTCCTGCGCCACCTCGCGCGCCGCGGCCGGGGCGTCGCGGCCCTGCACGAGCCGTCGGTCCGCCCGGACCTGGAGGCCGGCCGCCTCGTCAAGATCGGCGAGGCCCCGCGCGGCCTCTCGCTCGAGGTCTGGGCCGCCGCGCCGACGCGCCCGCCGGCCGACGCGGTCGTCCGGGCCGCGGTCGACGACCTCTTGCGCGGCGGACCCCTCTTCCCGCGCAGTTCCGCCAAGCCCTGATGGCCGCCAGCGAGCCGACCGGCCGTCCCGCGACCCTCGAGCAGGCCGTCGAGCGCCTCCTGCGCGCGATGCCGTTCGACCGCCAGCTTCTGCTGGCCGGCGTCCTGGTCGGCGTCGCGACCGGCGTGGCCGCCTACGTCCTGCACGTGACGCTGGCCGGCTTCGAGAGCCTGCGCGAGCGCTTCGCCGCGTCGGGCGCGGTCCTCGGCGTCCTGTCGATCGCGGCCCTGCCCGGCATCGGCGGCCTGATCTCGGGCTGGCTGACCCGCCGGCGCTTCCCGGAGGCCGGCGGCCACGGCATCGCCGAGGTCGCCCGCGCGATCAACGAGAAGGACGGCAAGGTCTCGGCGCACGTCTCCTGGGTGAAGACCCTGGCCTCCGCCGCGACGATCGGCTTCGGCGGCTCGGCGGGTCTCGAGGGCCCCGTCGTGCAGATCGGGGCGTCGGTCGGCTCGCTGGTCGGCCGCCTCTTCGAGACGCGCGGCCGCGAGCTGAGGACCTTCGTCGCCGCCGGCGCGACCGGCGGCCTGTCGGCCGCGTACGGCATCCCGCTGGCCGGCGTGTTCTTCACGATGGAGGTCATCCTGAAGGACTTCGCCAACGAGGCCTTCCCGGCCGTCGTCGTCGCGTCGGTCACCGGCGCCGTCGTCGCGCGCATGCTCGTCGGCGGGGCGGTCGGCGTCGGTCCGGCGGTCGTCGCCCAGTGGACGCGCAACTCGGACCTCCTGCTCTACGCCCTGCTCGGCCTGATCTGCGCCCAGCTCGGCCGCTCCTACTTCGACGCGATCCACTACGTCGAGCACCTCTACGAGCGCTGGGAGAGGCTCCCGGCCTGGATGCACCCGGCGATCGGCGGCTTCCTCGTCGGCGCGCTGACCCTCGCGGTCCCGCTGATCGGCGGCACCGGCGAGACGACGTCGCAGGCGATGCTGGCCGGGCACGCGCTCGGCTGGCACGCGATCCCGCTGGCGCTGGGCAAGATCGCCGCGACCGCGCTGACTTTGGGCACCGGCGGCTCCGGCGGCGCGCTGACCCCGTCGCTGTTCGTCGGCGCGGCCGCGGGCTCCGGCTGGGGCGAGGCGGCGATGCGCCTCGGGGTGACGACGTCCTCCGCCGGCGCCTTCGCGCTGGCCGGCATGTGCGCGTGCTTCACCGCGGCCTTCTCGGCCCCGATCACCGGCATGATGATCGGCGTCGAGATGACGCGCGAGTACGGCCTGCTGATGCCGGTGATGATCTGCTGCGCGATCGCCTACCTCAGCTCGCGCCGCCGCGTCGAGCATATCGTCGTCCCGACGGCGGACGCCCCGAAGAGCGACGGCAAGGCCTCCTGAGCCGGCGGCCGCGCAATTTCCTAATATAGGCGGGCGATGCCCCTGCGCCTCTACAACAGCCTGACCCGGACGAAGGAGGAGCTCGTCCCCCAGTCGCCGCCGAAGGTCGGCCTCTACACCTGCGGCCCGACCGTCTACAACTACCAGCACGTCGGCAACTACCGCACCTACGTGTTCGAGGACGTCCTGGTGCGCACGCTCAAGCTCCTCGGCTTCGCCCCGTACCGCGTGATGAACGTGACCGACGTCGGTCACCTGACCAGCCAGGGCGACGAGGGCGAGGACAAGATGGAGGTCGGCGCCGCGCGCGAGGGCAAGACCGC
>JAGWRY010000439.1 GCA_028869495.1 Elusimicrobiota bacterium
CGCGCCGTCGCTGTTCACGCTGGGCAACATGGCCTGCGGCTTCTACGCCCTCCTGGCCTCGGTCCAGGGCGACTTCGTCTCGTCGGCGACCGCGATCGTCGCCGGGATGGTCTTCGACGCGCTCGACGGGCGCGTCGCGCGCCTGGTCCACGGCGAGTCGTCGTTCGGCATCGAGTTCGACTCGATGGCCGACTTCCTGACCTTCGGGGTCGCGCCCGCGCACATGATGTACGCGTTCATCCTGAAGGACTACGGGATCTGGGGCTACCCGATGGCCTTCGTCTACGCGCTGTGCGGCGGCCTGCGCCTGGCGCGCTTCAACGCGGTCGCCCACGGCGGCGCGGGCTCGAAGACCCACTTCACCGGCCTGCCGATCCCGGGCGGCGCTGGGTTCCTGGCCAGCTTCGTGCTCGTCTACCAGATCATCGAGGTCGGCCGTCCGGCGCATACTTGGAAATTCCTGATGGACCGCGTCCCGGCGCTCTACGGCCTGGCGCCGCTGATGACGGTCGCGGTCGCCCTGCTGATGGTGTCGACGATCCCGTACCCGGCCTTCAAGCAGCCGGGCGTGATCCGGCCGAAGTCCCTGCCCGTGATCCTGATCCTGCTCGCGATCGGCTTCCTGCTGTTCTACTATCCGCAGAACTCGATCTTCCTGATCTTCTTCGCCTACGTGCTGATCGGGCCCGTGTCGTGGCTGGCGCGGCTGGTCGGGCGCGCGTTCGGCTGGAAGCCGGAGCCGCTCGACGACGGCCCGTCCGGGGAGCCCCTGTGAGCGGCCTCCTTCCGGTCCGCCGCCTGGATCCCGCCGCCGTCCTGCCGACGCGCGCGCATCCCGACGACGCGGGCCTGGACCTCTACGGCCTGGAGGACGCGGCCGTGGCCCCGGGCGCGGGGACGCTCCTGCGCACCGGCGTCGCCGTCGCCCTGCCGCCCGGCCACGTCGGCCTGATCTGCGACCGCTCGTCCTTGGCCAAGAAGGGCCTGAAGACCGCCGGAGGCGTCGTCGACGCCGGCTACCGCGGCGAGATCGGCGTCGTCGTCTGGAACCTGTCGAAGGCGGAGGTCGCGCTCAAGAAGGGGGAGCGGATCGCCCAGCTCCTCGTGATCCCGATCGCGACGCCGGCGCCGCTCGACTCGGACGAGCTCGGCGCGACCTCCCGCGGCGAGGGCGGCTTCGGCAGCACCGGGCGGTAGTCCGCGATGGAGTGCCCGTCCTGCGCGGCGCAGGTCCCCGACGGCGCGGCGGAGTGCCCGGCCTGCGGGATCCTCTTCGAGAAGTGGCGCGAGAAGAAGGAGCGCGAGAAGCGCGCCGCGCTGGCGAACCTCGGGCGCCTGGAGGCCGGCGGGGAGGCCCCGGCGCTGGATCCGGTCCGCCGCCTGTGGCTGGTGCGCGCCGCCGCCGCGATCCTGGTCCTGGCCTGGCTGGGCGGCTTCGCCTGGTACTACTTCGTCGCGCTCGAGCGCGCGAAGCGGGAGCTGCGCGCGCCGCGGCCCGGGCGTCCGGAGCGCTGGGTCGAGGTGACCGACCCGAAGACCGGGCGCCTCCAGCGCGTGCCGGTCTTCGCGACCCCGCCGGTCCCCGGCGGCGGCCCGCCGCCCGAGTCCGCGCGCTAGTCCGGCCGCGGGGCGAGCCGCGCCTCGCGCGGCGTCAGGCCTTGCGCATGAACAGCGGCGGCGCCTTCTGGATCACCTGCGGATGCTCGTCGACGCCGGCCAGCACGTCGTCGGCCGTCAGCGCGTCGGGCACGCGCCGCACGCCCAGCTGCATCTGGATCTTGGCCGCCGTCTGCGGCATGAACGGGTCGAGCCAGCCGGCGACGATGCGAAGCGAGCGCACGAGCTCGCCGAGGACCGCCTCGCACGCGGCGGGGTCGGTCTTGGCGAGCTTGAAGGGCTTCGTGTGGTCCACGTGTGCGTTCAGGCCGCGCAGGACCTCCCAGATCGTCTCGAGCGCGCCGTGGAAGTCGAGCGCGGCGGTCTTGTCCGCGACCTCGCCGGCGCGCGCGGCGACCGACTTCGCGTAGTCCTCGCCGGTCTCCGGCGGCTTGCCGGGGAGCCGGCCGCCGGTGTACTTGTCGACCATCGTCTCGACGCGGTAGACGAGGTTGCTCAGGTCGTTGACGAGCTCGGAGTTGAAGCGGCGCAGCAGCGCCCCCTTCGAGTAGTCGCCGTCGTTGCCGAACGGCATCTCGCGCAGCAGGAAGTAGCGGAACGCGTCGACGCCGAACTCGGCGACGACCGCGTCGGGGTCGACGAAGTTGCCCTTCGACTTCGACATCTTGTCGCCGTCGACCGTCCACCAGCCGTGCGCGAAGACCTGGCCCGGCAGCGGCAGGCCCGCCGCCATCAGCATCGCCGGCCAGATCACCGCGTGGAAGCGGAAGATCTCCTTGCCGACGATGTGGACGTCGGCCGGCCACAGGTCGTCGGTCCCGGCCGCCGCCGACCAGTAGTTGATCAGCGCGTCGAACCAGACGTAGATCGTGTGCGACTCGTCGCCGGGGACCGGGACGCCCCACTTGACCTTCTGCCGCGAGATCGACAGGTCCTGCAGGCCGGCCTCGACGAAGCGCAGGACCTCGGGCGCGCGGTGGGACGGGCGCAGGAAGCCCGGGTGCGCCCGGTAGTGGTCGAGGAGCGGCCGCTGGTACTTGGACAGCTTGAAGAACCAGCTCTCCTCCGAGACTTGGCTCAGGGGCTTGCGGCACTCCGGGTTCGGGCACAGGCGGCGCCCCTTCTCGTCGGGCGCGGCCTCGACCTCGGTGAAGTAGGTCTCGTCGGAGACGCAGTACCAGCCGCGGTAAGTCCCCTTGTAGACGTCGCCGCGCTCCTTCAGGCGCAGGAAGAGCTCGCGCACGCGGTCCTCGTGGCGCGTCTCGGTCGTGCGGATGTAGTCGTCGAAGCGCACGTCGAGGCGGCTCCACAGCGCGCGGAACCGGGCCGAGATCTCGTCGCAGAACTCCTGCGGGGTCTTCCCGGCGGCCTTCGCGGCCTCCTCGATCTTCTGCCCGTGCTCGTCGGTGCCGGTCAGCAGATGCGTCGGCTCGCCGCGCATCCGGTGGAAGCGCGCCAGCACGTCGGCGGCGATCGTCGTGTAGGCGTGGCCGAGGTGCGGCGCGGCGTTCACGTAATAGAGCGGGGTCGTGATGTAGTACTTCTTCTTCGTGGTCATCGGGGTTCGGGGGGGGCGGCGGACTCGGCCTCGAGCGCGGCCAGAGTCAGGATCAGGCGCGGGTCGGCGTTCGCGCGCAGGGCCGCGCGCAGGCGCGACAGCTCGCGCAGCGGGCCCTCGACGGCGTCGAACGTCTTCGCGCCGTCCAGGTGCGCGAGCCTCAGCTCCTGGCCGAGCGCGTAGAGCGCGCGCTCGACGGTCTCGCGGGCCGCGGCGAGATCGCGGGGCAGGGAGTCGGCCGCGGTCACCGCGGCCAGCGGCCCCTCGCCCTTCGGCAGGTCCTTGCCCTCGGCGAGCTCCAGCGCCCGCCCGGCCGAGCCGTCGGACAGGGCGGCGAGCCGCGCGGCCCGCGCGGCGGGCACGCCGCGCGCGGCGAGGATCCCCTCGACGACGGCGGCCGGCAGGGGGCCGAAGGGCACCGTGAAGCAGCGCGAGACGACGGTCTTCGGCAGGCGCTCGCGCGCGGGCGCGCACAGGATCCACAGCGTGCTCGGCGGCGGCTCCTCGACGATCTTGAGGAGCGCGTTGGCCGCGTCCGGGGTCAGGCGCTCGGCCTCCGGGATCACCGCGGCCTTCCAGCCGTCCAGCATGGACTTCAGCTCCATGTCCGCGCGCAGGCGGCGGATCGTGCCGATCTTGAGCGTCTTCTGCTTGGCGGGGTCAGTCTCCTCGATCGCGGCCTGGTAGAGCGCGTCGACGACCCGCACGTCCGGGTGCGTGCGCGCGTCGACGGCCGCGCAGGACGCGCAGGCGCCGCAGGAGGCCTCGCCGGTGAACGGGCGCTCGCGGCAGACCAGCGCCTTCGCGAACTCGAGCGCGGCCAATCCCTTGCCGACGCCGTCGGGCCCGACGAAGAGGAGCGCCGCCGGCAGGCGTCCGGTCGACAGCAGGCCCTCGAGGGTCTTGGCCGCGCGCGGCTGGCCGCGGAGCTTCTCGAGCCTCACGGCAGGAGCTCCTCGACGCGCTCGAGGATGCGGCGGTGCAGGTCGTCGGCGGTCTTCGTGCCGTCGAGGAGCAGGGTTCTCGGCGCGCGGCGCGCGAGCGCGCGGTAGCCGGCGCGGACCTTGCGGCGGAAGTCGGCGGTCTCGCGCTCCAGGCGGTCGAGCTCGCGCGCGCGGTCGCGGGACGCGAACTCCCGGTCCGGGATGTCGATGACGACGGTCAGGTCGGGAGCCAGCCCGCCGGTCGCGACGGCGCTCAACGCGCCGGTCGTCTTCAGGCCCAGGCCGCGCGCGAGGCCCTGGTAGACGTCGGTCGACAGGGTGTAGCGCTCGCAGACGACGACCTTGCCGGCCTTCAGCGCGGGCGCGAGGACCTGCTCGACGTGCTGGGCGCGCGAGGCCTCGTACAGGAGGAGCTCGGCGCGCGGGCTGACGTTGAGCGAGGGGTCGAGCAGGATGCGGCGCACCGCCTCGGCCACGCCCGCCCCGCCCGGCTCGCGCGTGTGCAGGACCGGGACGCCGCGCGCCAGCAGCGCGCCGACCAGGCGCCGCGCCTGCGTGGACTTGCCGGACTTGTCGGGGCCCTCCAGGACGACGAACAGGCCGGAGCGGCGCGCGCGGGGAGGCATCGGCGCGATTTTATCAAATCCCCGGCGCCGGGGGTCCTACGGCAGGCCCGACGGCCAGCCGACGGTCGAGTCCCGCCAGGAGGTGCGGGTCAGGATGATCGACGTCGTCTTGATGTTGGAGGCGGCGTCGGCGTTGAAATAGAAGTTGACCGGGGAGTTGGCGGTCTCGGTCGAGGAGCCGAGCGCGTAGAGCGCGCCGTAGACGTCCGAGTTGCCGCCGCCGCCGCCGCCGTCGTTGAAGTTGCCGCCGACGTAGAGGAGGCCGTTGACGGAAAGCTTGCTCGACGGGTAGGTCAGCCCGGTCGGGGCGTAGCTCGACGCCAGGCCCGGGAAGGCCGCGGGGGCGGCGGTGTCGAAGTTCGTCTTGTAGTAGCTCCAGTCGTTGCAGTACTGCTTCCAGGCGTCGGACGGGACGCCCATCGTCGCCGAGCCGTTGCCCCAGACGCCGTTGGGCAGGATGACGTTGCCGGTCACGAGCAGGTTGCCCTGGATGTAGATGCCGGGAGACTGAATCGTCAGGTTGCCGTTGACGTAGACCGTCTGCCCGGTCCCGGTCACGCTTTTAAAGGTGACGTCGGTCGGCCAATAGCAGCTGCCGGCGGGGCTGGCTCCGCTCGGGTACTTGTTGGGATTTCCCGTCGGACAGGACGAGGCCGTCGCCGAGGATTTGTAGAAGTCCAGGTCGATCGACGGCGCCGGCGGCAGGTTCGTCTGGTACGCGTGCCACTGACAGCAGTTCGGGGAGTCGCAGTTCGGCGGGTCCGGGTTCGTGTCCTTCGAGATGATCGAGGTCGCCGACCAGAACTGCGGGTGATTGCGGCTGGCGGCGTCGATCGTGTTCGGGCTCAGGATCGCGCCCCACTCGACGTTGACGCCGTTGCCGATCTGCGCGCCCTTGCCGGCGTAGATCGCGACGCCGCTTAAGGGAGAGTTTGAGTAGGTCGCCTCGATCGCGCGCACCTCGCGCCCCTTGGAGTCGCGGCCGACGCTGAGGATCGTCGCCTGCTGGGTGCCGGGGCCGCTGCTGATCGAGATCGCATAGGTGCCGCCGTCGATGTCGGAGTACTCCTTGTCGAACCTGTAGTCGGCCGGGACCGTGCCGGACTGCAGGTCGGTCCAGACGTTCGTCGACTCCGAGATCGCGAGATAGCCCTTCTCGATGCCGGACTCGGCCAGGTGGAAGGCGCGCGTGCTGGCGGCCTGCTTGACCGACCAGCGCGACTCGGTCTGCGTGTAGAAGACCATCAGCGGGACCAAGACCATCAGGACCATCATCGCGATCACGACGATCGGCAGGACCTGCCCGCGGCGGGAGACGGGGCTTCTCTGGCTCATGCGTTCATGATCCGGACCTTCTGGATGGTCAGCTCGAGGACCTTGCGCCGGCCGAGCTGGATGTTGCGGCCCATCGTGATCGCGACGCTGACGATCGTCGGGTCGTCGGTGCGCGGGTAGGTGAAGGCGATGTAGATCAGGTCCTGCGAGAGGGTCGACGTGCTCGTCGCCCCGCCGGGGGAGACGACCGTCTGCATCAGCTTGTTGCCGGCCTGGTAGAACGTCATCTGCCGCCCGTCGGGCAGGGTGAACGAGATGCGCGAGTACGGGGCGCCGCCGGAGGGCGTGTCGATGACGATCGAGTTCGCGCTGGCCTGGCGCAGGAAGCGGTTGATCGTGTCGAGGCTGGCCCGCGCGTCGCGCTGGACCTCGTTGCGGGCTCCCGTCATCAGGAAGAAGTTCTGGAGGCCGACCATCAGCGACGGGCCGACGAGCGCGAGCACGCCGAGGATGGCCACGACGACCATCATCTCGGTCAGCGTGTAGCCGGCGCGCGCGCGGGAGGTCAGGGCAGGGTGACGGGCCATGTCGTGTCCGTTCCGGGGCTGACGGTGATCCCGGAGTAGGTCTTGGTCGTGACGGTGATCGTGTCGTCGGAATTGAGCGTCGGCACGTAGACCGACAGGTAGTAGACGCTGCCGCCGCGCACCGGCAGGTCGTAGGAGCCGTCGGCCGCGCTCGTGACCGAGTAGAGCGGCGCCATCGCCGGGGCCGACGAGCCGTAGATCGTCGGCGGGGAGCTCGGGATCGTGCTGGTCGAGGCGATCAGCAGCGCGCCGGAGGTCACGAGCGAGCCGTTGTCCATGATCGTGCCGGCGATGCCGCCGAGGGCGCCGGCGATCGTGAAGGTGCCGACGTCGACCGTCGCCGACGGGGTGACGGTCCCGGGCAGGCTCTGCGGGCTGGCGTTCTGCCCGACGTCGAGCTGGGGGGTGACGACGTAGGTCCCGGTCGTCAGGTTCGGGATCGAGAACATCCCCGAGGTGTCCGTCACGCCGGCGCCGCGCTGGCTGCCGCCGAGGGTCGCGCTGACCGTGACGTTCGGCACCGGGGTGGTGCCGGTCGTCATGTAGCCGGTCAGCGTGCCGCCCTGGGACAGGACGACGTCCTGGGTCGTCAGCTGTCCGGTGACGATCGTCTCGGTGTAGGTCTGCCCGACGTAGAGGGGGTTCGCGTTGTTCGAGTTCGCGACGATGACCTGGGTGCCGCTGGAGACCGGGAGGAAGTAGAGGCCGTTGCTGCCGGTCGTCTTCGTGATTCCGCCGGCCTGGATCTGGATGCCGGAGAGGGGCGAGCCGTTGACGTCCTGGACCAGGCCGCGGACGTAGCCGTCGTAGGTGAAGGTGGTCAGCTGGACGTGGTAGAGGCCGGCTCCCGTCCAGGACGGCGTGGTCGCGGCGTTCGGGACGCCGACGAGGCTGTTCTGGGACGGGACGTCGACGCCCGCGAAGTACGCGGCGTAGCCGGCGGTCGCGACCGCCATCTGCCAGGTGCCGGTCGCCACGCCGACGAGCGAGAACGGGGCGTAGGGCAGGGACAGCGAGCCGCTCGACACCGAGGCCGAGTAGGCGGCGGTCGAGCCGGAGGTGTAGTCGTCGGCCGCGACGAGGGCGCCGACGGCCGGGACGCCCGTGATCGGCGTGAACGCGCCGCTCGCCGTGTCGCGCGGCGGGAACTGGATCCCGAACGAGGATGAGGCGGACGGGTAGAAGAAGTCGACCTCGTTGTTGCCCGAGTCGTACGAGCGTCCGTAGGCCGTCATCGCCGCGGCGTCGAGCGTGGCGGCGGGGCTCGAGAGGCGCACGGCCTGCTCGCCCTGGGGCAGGGAGCCGGAGGCGAACGGGATGCAGGTCCCCTCGCAGGTCTGGCTGCAGTGGCCGCCGCAGCCGTCGGGGGCGTGGCCGCTGAGCGTCCAGCCGACGGCGTCGACGGTCGCGCCGCCGCCGTCCGTCACCCAGACCAGGCCGCTGTGGTCGTTGAGGATGAGGTCGTAGCCGCTCGTTCCGTTCCAGTAGTCGCCGTTCCACGGGTTGCAGTAGGTGTGCGCGTTCGACGCCGAGTAATAGGCGTCGGCCGCGTAGCCGGCGCCGTTGAGGGTGAGCGACGGCGTGCTCGCGATCAGGTAGTAGTGGTCCGAGGCCACGTACGTCGAGACGTAGACGAGTTTGACGTCGTCGCAGTAGTCGCCGAACCCGCTGCCGTAGTTCAGGTGCATCAGGGCCGAGCCGCCGGAGTCGGCGATGTCGATCTCGGACGTCGTCGGGTTGAAGAGCTCGACGTACTCGGCGTCGAAGCCGTTGGCCTCGACCGTCGAGGCCACGACCTGGCTGATGAGGAGGCCCGGGCTGTACCAGGCCTCGCCGGTCACCGTCCCGCTGGCGATCGGGGTCAGCGGGATGTCGACGGTCTTGGTGCCGCCGGAGGGGACGTCGAAGGCCGCGGAGGTCCACGCGTAGTAGCCGGGGGTCGACGCGCTGACCGCGTAATGGCCGTGGTGGACGCGGAGCGTGTAGTCGCCGGCGGAGTCGGTCACCGTCTGGTAGTCCGGATACTGGGGCACCGAGACGCTCACGCCGGCGAGCGTCGCGCCGGTCGTGGACGCCGCGTAGCCGGAGATCTCCGCGTCGAGAGGGTCCACGTAGGGGTTCTCGAGCAGGTTGTTGAGCGTCCACTCCTTCTTGTCGGCGCCGTTCTTCCAGACGATCGACACGGTGATCTGCTTCATGCCCGTGTCCGGATAGTTGCTCGACACCGCGGAGATGACGTCGCTGCTGACCTGGACCATCGTGACGTAGGTGTAGCGCGTGAACGTCATCCCGCCGATCGCGATCGTCTCGGGCGGGTAGTTCGCCGTATCGTACGTGACGGCGGGATCGACCGTGTTGTCGGTCGCCGCGGCGGTCGTGACGAGCAGGCCGTAATAGGTGAGGTTCTTCAGCGACTCGATGCGCTCCTGGGCCAGGTTCGTCGCCAGGGTCTGACCGCGCGCGATGTGGATCGCCTGATTGATGTAGCGGAAGGTCCCGAACAGGCCCAGAATGCCGATCGACAGGATGGCCACGGCGACCATCAGCTCGGTGATGGTGACGCCGCGGCGGCCGATGCGTGTCGTTAATAGGAAGCGTGTCATTCGGAGCCGCTTCTCGGCGGAGAGCATGGCAGTATAAGGCCTTTGGGGGGGCAATTCAAGCCAACTTTCGGCGACTTCGTTCACGCAACGGCTCGTCCGGGGTTTTGCCCGGCTTTAACCCGAATTTCCCGAGAGTTTCCTGGACCGGACCGGAAAGCGGGCTTACAATTCCAGCATAGCCATGCGAAACGGAGCGTCGCGGCGGCGCAGGAGGCTCGGGCGAAGGCCGGGCCGGCGCGTCCTTTCCCGGCGCGGCCTGACCCTCCTCGAGGTCCTGCTGGCGATCGTCATCATGACGATCGCGGGCCTGGCGATCGTCGCGATGCTGCAGAAGGCGACGATCGCCTCCTTCAAGGCGCGGCAGAGCTCGACCTGCGCGCGGATGGCGCAGACCGGCATGGCGCGGCTGAAGAACGTCGACTTCTACGACCTCTTCGCCGCCGACTCCGCTTCGCCGGACTACGGCCTGCAGGCCGGCTATCCCTACATGGCCGTCCTGGACGGCATCCGGAGCACGCTGGCCGCCTCGAAGTTCGACCGCTTCCGCGTGGACGTCACCTTCATGCGCCGCGACACGACCGACGCGCTGGGGACCGGGAACACGAACAACCTGATCCCGTTCAAGGACAACGGCTCCGGCGCCGACGTCTACGATCCCAATATCCGCTATTATGACGCGAACGGCGACGGCGACTACTACGACACCTACGTCTCGAACGGGCGCACGGTCGCCGAGCAGCCGGACACGCACATGAAGCTGGTGACCGTCGACGTCTTCCGCAACGGGGTCGAGGCCTGCTCGACGACGCAGCTGATCTCGCTCGAGCAGTTCACCGGCGCGACGAACCCGGACAGCGAGGCCGCGCTGACCCTCGAGGTCTCGACGCCGACGAACTCCTCGTACGCGTACCAGCTGCTGACCCCCGCGCAGATCGCGTCGCGCGCGCTGCCGATCTCGGGCTCGTACCCGTCCGCGATCGTCCAGTACCGCGCCGATTCCTCGTCGCCGCTGACGCTGGCCGGGGTCACGGCGCCGCTGGCGGCCGTCAGCTTCTACGTCGGGGGCTCGGGAGCGCTGGCGAACGCCTCCGCCGACGTCTTCGGAGCCTTCTCGGACGCGCCGGCGGCCGTCACCGCGGCCCTCGTCGAGGGGCAGAACGAGGTGCGCGCGCAGTCGGCGAAGGCGACCTACAGCTCGCCGATCGCGGACCGGAGCGTGCTCCTCGACGTGAACCCGCCGGCGGTCACGCCCCTGCAGTCGTCGGGGACCACGTCCGCGTGCGCCCCGTACGTCGCGGCCCTGCTGACCGATCCCGTCACGAGCACGTCGGCGGCCGCCAGCGGCATCTACCCCGGCGTCACGGCGATGCTGATCAACGGCTCGACGGTCCCCATCTCCTACGACGCGCCGACCGGCATCGTCGTCTGGGTCGACACCGGGACGCAGTCTTCGCCGAAGCTCGCCGACGGCTCCTACGCGGTCGCCGTCGAGGCCGGCGACTACGCCGGCTACAAGTCGAGCGCGACCTGGAGCTTCGCCGTCTCGGTCCCGTCCGTCGACAACTCGGCGCCCTCGATCGCGAACAAGAGTCCGATCGGCATGGCGGGCTCCGACCTGCCGGTCCTGTCGGTGCGAGTCTTCGACAACCAGAGCGGCATCGATCCGTCGAGCATCGTGCTGACCCTGGACGGGGCGACGGTCGTCGACGCCTCCGACCTCGGGCCGCACTACGACCCGGCCTCGGGGACGGTCAGCTACACGCCCTCGGCGCCGTTCGCCTCCGGCTCCTACCACACGCTGAGCGTCACCGCGAGCCACTGCGCGGCGAGCCCCTCCGGAAGCGTCACCAGCACCGACAGCTGGGGCTTCACCGCTCCATGAACCGCCGTCTGGGGCGCCGCGGCGTCACCCTGACCGAGATGATGATCGCGACGGCGCTGATGGCGCTGATCGCGGTCGCCTTCGCCTCCTTCCTGCGCTACGCGACGCGCGCGGTCGTCACGGAGACGAACGACGCGCAGGGGCAGGAGACGACCCGGCAGGGCCTGCAGAAGCTGGAGCGGGCGCTCGTCCACGCCAACGAGATCACGGTCGCCTCGTCGACGCTCGTCGAGTTCGTCACCGACATCGACCAGAGCCCGAACTGGAACCCAAACGCCCTCGACTGCGACGGCGTTCCCTATTACCGCAGCGCGGACGTCGACTGCGACGCGGCGACGATCCAGCCGTCGTCGGCCGTCTGGCGCTCCGGCTTCAACCTGACCGACGACGACGACGACAACGACGGCCAGATCGACGTCGTCCAGCGCATCTACCTGTCCAGCGGCGCCGTCTGGCGCGACATGAATCTGGACGGCGCGGGCTGGGGCCTGCGCGCGACGAAGCTGCTCGACCACGTCTCGACGTTCACGCTGACCTACTGGGGGAACAAGGCCAACGCCCTGGGCAGCGGCATCGACACGAACGGCGACGGGATCATCTCCGCCTCCGAGATGGACTGCGACCCGAACTCCGGAGGCAACTGCGACGGCGCGCTGGACCTGCAGGTCGAGAGGAACTTCATCACGACGATCCGCGTCGACGTCGGCGTGGACGTCAACGACGACGGCAAAACCGACTACTCCGTGGAGGACGATGTCTATCCGCCCCTGCTGCCGCTCAAGCCGCTCCAGCAGTAGCGCCCGCGGGCAGGCGCTCGTGCTCGCCTTCCTGCTGATCCTGTTCGTCCTGCCGCTGGGGCTGACGCTCTACAAGTACGTCGGCGCCTCGATCCGCGCGTCGGTCGCGGAGAGCCACCAGACGGCCGCCCTCGGCTACGCGAACGGCGTCGTCATGGACTACCTGCGCCAGTTCTCGCAGGACCCGTACAGCGGCCACTACGACGCGGCGTCGCTGGCGCGCAGCGACTTCTTCTACGAGAACGGCTTCTCGACGGTCACCTACATCCCGGACGCCGTCAACCACAACCTGTACCTGCGCGCGGAGGGGACCTTCGCCTCCGGCGCCGGGACCGCGCGGGCGACGCGCGCGATCGAGGCGGTGATCCACTTCCAGTCCCCTCTGACGCGCTACGGGACGATGATCAACGGGCCGTTCACGATCAGCGGCTCGAACGTGACCTACATCGGCGGGATGTGGATCAACGGCGCGCTCAGCGTCACCGGCTCCAACGTGAAATGGAACGGCGGCCCGCTGATCGTCAACGGCAGCGTCACCGGCGCGGCCGGCGCGACGCTGAACGGCACGCTGTACTACAGCGGGGCGGGAATCGGAGGGCTGACGGTCAACGGGAGCAAGTACAACTTCGTCCCGTCGACGACCTGGCCGACGATCGACCAGAACTTCTACTACGCGAACTCGACCTACGTGTCGACCGTCACGCAGACGGTCGTCTTCAACGCGGCGGGGACGTACTCGATCGCGGGCGGCGCGACCTACTCGATCCCGGCCTCGGGCGCCGTCCTCTACTGCAGCGGCTGCAACTTCACCGTCAGCGGTCTCGTCGCCGGGCGCGTGACGGTCGTCGCGGCGGGCGCGTCGGGGTCGTCGACGCAGGGCAACATCGCCGTCAGCGGGAACCTCTACTACGCGGGCGTCAGCTCGATGTCGGCCACCGCGGCCAACTCGTTCGCCGCGCTGGCCACGAACACGATCAAGTTCACGCAGACCTCGGGCAACATGGACGTCGCGGGGACCTACTTCGTCCAGAACGGCACGACGAACATGAGCGTCTCCGGGCCGTCGTCGAAGAAGTTCTGGCTGAACGGCGTGCGCACGCAGGGGATGACGGTCTCCGGCTTCGGCGGGGGCGTGACGCTGTCCTACGACACGGGCCTGCTCGCCTATCCTCCGCCGGGACTGCCCGAGACGCCGATGCTCGTCAACTACCGCGTGCGCTGACGCGCGGTCACGAGCACTTCGAGTAGCCGCAGTCGTGGCAGGTCGGGCCCGTGCAGCCGGACTCGAACGAGACGTTCGACGAGTAGCACTTCGGGCAGTGCTCGGCGACCGGCAGGGGCTTCAGCGGCTCGCCGCGCGGGGGCGCGCCGCCGTTCTCCTCCGGCAGCCAGCCGGTCTTCTTCAGGTGCGCGCGCAGGGCGATCGCGATCGCGTGCGGGATCGAGTCGACGCGCGACGGCCCCAGCCCGATCGGGCGGTCGCCCTTGACCGAGTTCAGGTGCTTGAGCAGCTTCAGCGGGTCGCCGCCCTCGGCCAGGTACTTCGAGATCAGGATGCCGACCAGCGAGGTCAGGCCCGAGATCTCGGTGCCCAGCGGGGGGATGTTCGTGAAGACCTGGAACGGGCCGCGCTCGTCGTAGTTGACGTGGATGTGCAGCGGGCCGTAGCCGGTGCGGATCTGGAAGTACTCCGACGACAGCCCGAACTCGGACGGCGGCTCGCGCCGCTTGGCCTTCGACGGGGCCGGCGCGAGGTTGAGCACCTGCTGGGCCTTCGAGCCGTCGCGGTAGACGGTGATCCCCTTGCAGCCGAGCTCGTAGGAGAGCAGGTACGCGCGGCGGATGTCCTCGACGGTCGCCGTCCCCGGCATGTTGATCGTCTTCGAGACCCCGTTGTCCGTGTGGCGCTGCCAGGCGGCCTGCATGCGCACGTGCGTCTCCGGGGCGACGTCGTGCGCGTTGGCGAACGCGCGCTGGATCCTCTCCGGGATCTCCTTGATCCCGCGCACCGACTTGTGGTTCTCGTCGATGCGGCGGAACAGCCCTTTCTCGCCGAGCCCGAACCAGTCGTGCGCCGCGGCGACCTCGCGGAACAGCGGATTCACCTCGAAGAAGACGTCCTTCTCGTCGGGGGTCCGCCCCTGCTTGACCGCGTCGAGGGCGCGCGCGTTGTAGCGCGTGTAGGCGATCGCGAAGAACGGCTCGATGCCGCCGCCCTGCAGGCCGGCCGCGATCGCGATCGTGCCGGTCGGCGCGATCGTCGTGCGCGCGCAGTGGCGCGGGTAGCGCTCGTCGCCGCGGAAGTGCGCCGAGGCCGGGTCGTAGATCGAGTCCTTCCAGTTCGGGAAGACCCCGCGCTCCTTGGCGAGGGACTCGGAGGCCTCGAGCGCCGCTCCGTTGATGAACGACATCGTCTTCTCGGCCAGCGTCAGCGCCTCCGGGGAGTCGTAGGCGACGCCGACCTTGGCGAGCGCCTCCGCCCAGCCCATCACGCCGAGGCCGATGCGCCGGTTGCTCTTCGCGAGGGCCTCGATCTCGGTCAGCGGGTAGTTGTTGACGTCGATCACGTCGTCGAGGAAGCGCACGGCGAGCGCGACCGCCTCCTTCAGGCGCGGGAAGTCGAACTTGCCGCGCAAGGGCTCGCCGACGACGAAGTTCGAGAGATTCAAAGACCCGAGGTTGCACGGCTCCCAGGGGAGCAAAGGCTGCTCGCCGCACGGGTTCGTCGACTCGATCTGTCCGAGGGCGGGCGTCGGGTTGGAGCCGGAGGCGTTGATGCGGTCCAAGACGATGAGACCGGGATCGCCCGTCTTCCACGCGTACTCGCACATCGCGTCGAAGACCTCCTTCGCGCGGGCCTTGCCGACCGCCTCGCCGGTGCGCGGGTTGATCAGGTCGTACTCGGCGTCGGCGAGCACCGCCTTCATGAACGCCGCGTCGACGCCGACGGAGACGTTGAAGTTCTCCATCAGGCCCGGGGTCTGCTTCATCTTGACGAAGTCGAGGATCTCGGGGTGGTCGTACCTCAAGATGGCCATGTTCGCGCCGCGGCGCGTGCCGCCCTGCTTGACGACGTCGGTCATCGTGTCGAACAGGCGCATGAAGGACAGCGCGCCCGACGCGACGCCCTGCGACTTCATCACGGCGTCTCCGGCGGGGCGCAGGCGCGAGAAGGAGAATCCGGTCCCTCCGCCGGACTTCTGGATCAGCGACTGCGCGGCGACGGCCTTCATGATCCCCTCCATCGAGTCGGGGACCGGCAGGACGTAGCAGGCGGACAGCTGCTGGAGGTCGCGGCCCGCGTTCATCAGCGTCGGGGAGTTCGGCAGGAAGTCCCAGCTCGACAGCAGGGCGCGGAAGCGGGCGGACCACTCGCCCTGCAGACGGCGGGCCTCCGGGCGCTTGGCGGCGGCGCGCTCGAGGTTCGCGATCAGGCGGGCGAAGTTCGACTGGCGCGCCTCGGAGTCCGGGGCGCCGGCGTGGAACAGGTGCAGGCGCGACGCCGCGGCCGGGCCGGCCGACGGGACGGAGACGGCGGAGTGGGAGACGCCCTCGAACACGCCCCAGGCCTCGGCCTCGGGATGGGTCAGGATCTCGGCGAGGGCGACGTTGCGGCAGACCCCGTCGAGCCAGGCGTCGACGGACGGCGCGTCGCGCAGGTACTTGTCCTTGATCACCTTGAGCTGGTTCTCCGTCAGCCGCGCCTTCTCGACCGTCCGCGTCTTGCGCTCGCTCATTCTCTTTCTCCGTGCGGTCATGCTCTTAGTGTAGCGGCGGAGGCCGCTTCGCGCCAGCCGAATCGAGGACGTCCTCCCCGATAAAAATTACGACGAATCCCCGCGGCGCCGCAAGACCCAGACGGACCCGGCCCGCGTCGCCGCGTCCGGCCGCTACGCCGCGCCGACGCGGGCCGGCACGGGCTCGAACCGCGCCTGGAAGAAGCGCAGGTGCTTCGGCTCCTTGACGAAGCGCAGGCCCGGGAGCTCCGCGCGGCGCCGGTGGAGCGCGCCGATCTCGCGGGCGACGTAGTCGAGGTGGGTCTGCGTGTAGACGCGGCGCGGCAGGGTCAGGCGCACGAGCTCGAGCGACGGGCGGCGGTTGCGCCCTCGATCGTCGCGGCCGGCCGAGACGACGCCGCGCTCCATCGCCCGCACCCCGCAGGCCTCGTAGATCCAGGCCGCCAGCGCCTGCGCGGGCAGGTCGTCGCTCTCGAGGTGCGGCAGGAAGGCGCGCGCGTCGACGAAGACCGCGTGGCCGCCGAACGGCTTGACGACCGGCACGCCCTCGGCGTCGAGGCGCTCGCCGAGATAGGCGACCTGGGCCAGGCGGTGCTCGATCCACTCGTCCTGGACCATCTCGCGCACGCCGACGGCCAGCGCCTCCAGGTCGCGCCCGGCCAGGCCTCCGTAGGTGTGCAGGCCCTCGAAGAGGACGCAGAGGTTCTGCGCGGACTCGCAGAGGCCGTCGTCGTCGGTCGCCAGGAAGCCGCCGATGTTGACGTATGCGTCCTTCTTCGCGCTGACGGCCATCGCGTCGACCTGGCGGCACATCTCCTTCAGGATCTCGGCGACCGGGCGGCCCTTCCAGGCCGCCTCGCGGGCGCGGATCATCGCGGCGTTCTCGACGGCGCGCGCGCCGTCCATCACGACGCGCACGCCGCGGCGGCGGCAGAGCGCGGCGGTCGCCGTCATGTTCTCGAGGCTGACCGGCTGGCCGCCGGCCATGTTGACCGGGCAGCCGATCGCGACGTAGGCGACCTTCTGCGGGCCGACGCGGTCCAGGAAGCGCTCGAGCTTTCCCAGGTCCACGTTGCCCTTAAACGGAGCCTCGGCGCGCGGGTCGTGCGCCTCGTCGACGATCACGTCCTCGAAGATCCCGCCGGCGAGCTCGATGTGCGCGCGCGTCGTCGTGAAGTACATGTTGCCGGCGACGTACTGGCCGGGCTTGATCCAGGATTTCGAGAGCAGGTGCTCGGCGCCGCGCCCCTGGTGCGTCGGCACGACGTGCTTGAATCCGTAGACGTCGCGGATCGCGGCCTCGAGGCGCTCGAAGCTGCGGCTGCCGGCGTAGGCCTCGTCGCCGACCATCAGCGCGGCCCACTGCATGTCGCTCATCGCGTTCGTGCCCGAATCGGTCAGCAGGTCGATGTAGACGTCGCGGCTGTTGAGGAGAAAGGTGTTCCAGCCGGCCTCTTTCAGACGGGCCTTGCGCTCGACCGCCGGGACCAGGCGGATCGGCTCGATCATCTTGATCTTGTACGGCTCGGGGAGGAGGGTTTTCATGCTCGCGAGTATACGCAACGAGCTTGCCCGAGCGGCCGGCGGGAGAAAGCGTTGCGTACGCAGGCGCTCCGTTGAGGCTCGAAGACTCCGTCGCGCGCTGCGCGTCCCTCCTGGCGGAGGCGGAGCGTCTTCTGGCGGAGCGCGCGCCGGACGGCGGCGACGAGGCCGCCCTCAGGCTCGAGACGCTCGACGACGCCCTGCTGGCCGCGTGGACCGCGGCCGAGCGCGCGCGCCCCGCCTCGCGGGCCGCCGCCGCGCGGCTGGAGGACTTCCTGTTCTATCGCCGCGGGCTGTTGCGGCGGCTGGCGCGCTCCGGCGTCCGCGTCGGGCCGGGCCTGCTCGCGTCGCTCTTCCGCGGCTCCGCCGGGCGGCGGATGTTCGTGTTCGTCACGCACGCCTGCCAGCTGCGCTGCTCGTACTGCCACGTCGCGAAGGACTCGCGGCGGATGCCCGACGAGGTCGTCGACGCGGGCGTGCGCCTGATGCTGCGCTCCCTGCGCTCCGAGGTCGAGTTCCACTTCTTCGGCGGCGAGCCGATGCTGGCCTTCGACGCGGTGCGCCGCGCGACCCTGCTCGCGCGCCGCCTGGGCGCGCGCGCCGGCAAGACGACGCGCTTCCTGCTGACGACGAACGGACTCGACCTCGGCGACGACGAGCTGCTCTTCCTGCAGGAGCACCGCTTCTCGCTGGAGTTCAGCTGCGACGGCGCGCGCGACGCCCAGCTCGCCCAGCGCGCGACCGCCGGGAAGGGGGACTACTACGCGCGCCTCAGCGCCAACCTCGCGCGCCTGCGCGGCGCCGGCGTGCCCTACGTCGTGATCACCGTCGTGATGCCCGGCGACGCGGGGAGCCTGCTCGAGCGCTTCCGCTACCTCGCCGGGCTCGGCCACCGGCGCATCCAGGTCAACTACGCGCTCGGCTCCCTTTGGGACGAGGCTTCCCGCGCCGAGTTCTTCCGGCAGATGTCGGAGGCCGCGCGCTGGGCGCGCGGCGAGGGGATCGAGTTCGTGAACCTGACGGCCAGCCGCCGCGAGCCGGTGATCCTCAACGGCGACCTGACCCTCGACTGCGACGGCTCGCTTTTCCGCGGCCCGGTGCTGTTCGACGGCGCGCTGACGCGCTCCAGCGACGGGCGGCCGCTGGGCGCGCGGAGCGAGGCGGCGCGCTCGCGCTCGTACCGGGAGGTCCAGCGCCTGTTCCGCGCGGACCGGGTCGAGCGGGCGCTCCTGCCCGACTACTACGGCGCGACGCCGTTCGACAACTTCGTGTCGCTCTGCCGGGCCTACCGCTCCCGGCCGCGCGCGCGGGCGGTCGTGCTCGACAACGTCGAGATGGGCCTGCTGAGCCGGGGCCTGCCGGCACTATGACGTCCGCCATAGTCGTCCCGCGCGGGCGCGGCTATACTGACGCCGCATGGAGCGCACCCTCGTCGTCCGACTGCGGCTTCGCTACGACCCGGCCTTCCTGCGCCCGTGGCTGGCGGGGGCGCTGGTCCTGCTCTGCGCGGGCAGCCTCGCCTCCGAGGACGTGACGCTGTCGACGTACTATCCGGCGCCGTCCGGGGTCTACTCCAAGCTCGTGACGACGGCCGGCGCCTACCTCGCGCGCGACAGCGGGAAGGTCGGCATCGGGACCGCGACGCCGTCGTCGGAGCTCGAGGTCAAGGGGGCCGGCTCGACGAACGTCGACTTGACGGTCAACGGCCGCATCCAGACCGGGGACGCGTCCGCCAACGGCGGGGTGTGGCTGAGCAACGCGAACAACATGTTCGTCGGGCAGAACGGGACCAACGTCGGCTTCTGGACGGCCGGCGCCGGCTTTAACGCGCTGCAGGTCGCGCAGAACGGGAACGTCGGCATCGGCACGACGAGCCCCGCGGCGAGCCTCCAGATCAGCGGCGGCAGCGGCCGCGGCTACCTGTTCATCGACAATACGAACACCGGCTGCTTCGAGAAGGACGAGAGCGGCGACGTGTGGAACAGCGCCTGCCCGGGCGGCGACTACATCACGTCCCAGCCCGGCATCTTCATCGAGGGCTGGAGCTACTACAACCGGGGCGGCCAGGTCCTCGCGCAGACCGGGGCCGGGCAGGCGACGACCCAGGTCTGGGGGCTGAACAACTGCTCCGGCGGCGGCACCGGATGCTCGGGCAACCCGACATGGATGACGCTCAAGAAGGACGACTCGATCATGCACGTGTTCTGCTGCCCGAAATGAGAAAGGCGCTCCCGACCCTCGCCGTCCTCCTCCTCGCGTCCGCGTCCGGCGCGGCCGCGGCGCGGGCCCAGGACCCGGCGCCCCCCATGGGGCCGCGGCCCGCGAAGATCGACGTGCTGAAGCCGCTGTTCCCGTTCTGCCGCGACGGGGGGATGAACGTCGACGCCTTCGTCCGCGACCGCGCCGCGCTCTCGGCGGCCCAGAGCGCGCCGCTGAACGGCCTCGCCGACTACCTCGCCTGCCGCTCGCTCGCCGGGGAGGCTCCGTCCTGCGCGGCCCTCGACGGCCTCGGGGGCTCCGTCGCCGAGGCGTCCTCCGCCTGCCGCGGGCTCGAGCGCGAGGCGCGGCTGGTCGCCGCGGCGCTGGGCGGCGGCGACGCGGTCTCGCTCTGCCGGCGGCAGTTCGAGGGGGACGGCGCGCCGCCCGAAGCGGTGCGGCTCGCCTGCGCCGCCGTCGTGAA
>JAGWRY010000440.1 GCA_028869495.1 Elusimicrobiota bacterium
CCGGCGCCCGCGCCGGCCAGCTCTCGCGCCCGGCGGCGCCCGTCTCCGAGGAGCCGACCGACGCCCAGCGCCTGGCCGGCCTCGGCGACGCCGACCGCTGGACGAAGCCGGCCTACCTGAGGCTCAAGGTGAGGAAATTGAGATAATGACCCTTCAAGAGCTGCTCCAGACCCTCGTCAACAAGCGCGGCAGCGACCTGCACGTGCGCTCCGGCGGACCGGCCTACGTCCGCATCGACGGCGAGCTGGCCCCGGTCTCGGCGGACGCGATCCCGGCCCCCGACGTCGAGCAGATGCTGATGCAGGTCGCGACGCCCCGCGCGAAGAAGGTCTACGAGGAGCGCGGCGAGTGCGACTTCTCGTTCCAGGCCGGCGAGGTCGCCCGCTTCCGCGTCAACGCGTTCCGCCAGCGCCAGAAGCTGTGCCTCGCGATCCGCTTCATCTCGACGCAGATCCCGAGCCTGCAGGACCTGCACCTGCCGGTCGCGACGATGAAGAAGATCGCCGACAACAGCCGCGGCCTCGTCCTCGTCACCGGCATCACCGGCGCCGGCAAGTCCTCGACGCTGGCGGCGATGATCGACTACATCAACGAGAACCGCGCCGAGCACGTGCTGACCATCGAGGATCCGATCGAGTTCGTCCACAAGGACAAGAAGGCGATCGTGACCCAGCGCGAGATCGGCGAGGACACCGTGTCCTACGCCGACGGCCTGAAGATGGCGATGCGCCAGGACCCGGACGTGATCCTGATCGGCGAGATGCGCGACCCGGAGACGACGTCGGCCGCGATCACGGCGGCGCTGACCGGCCACCTGGTCTTCGCGACCCTGCACACGATCGACGCGGTCCAGACGATCGCGCGCGTCGTCGACCTCTACCCGCCGCACCAGCAGCCGCTGGTCCGCGTCCAGCTGGCCGAGTGCCTGCGCGCGATCGTCAGCCAGCGCCTGCTCGTCTCGACGAAGGGCGGGCGCGTGCCGGCCGTCGAGGTCCTGATCAACACGCCGCACGTGCGCAAGCAGATCGAGGACAGCAAGTCGTCCGAGGTCGTGCAGGCCCTGCAGAAGGGCCAGTTCTACGGGATGCAGACGTTCAACCAATCCTTGGTCAAGCTTTTTAAAGACGGCCTCGCGAGCGAGGCCGAGGTCCTGTCGGCGGCCTCCAGCCCCGACGACCTCAAGCTGGCGCTCAGGGGCATCGAGCAGGAAATCAAACCGGCGTAACGGAGTCCCCTCATGTTCGCGGAAGGCTACATCGGAATCGCGGGAACCATCGGGGTCGGCAAGTCGACCCTGACGGTCGACCTCGCCCGCGCCCTCAACTTCGAGCCGATCCTGGAGGAGGTCGACGGCAACCCGTATCTCGAGCACTTCTACAAGGACATGCGCGGCTACGGCACGATGATGCAGGTCTGGCTGCTCAACCACCGCTTCCGCCAGCACCGCGAGTTCGTGACGCGGATCAGCCTCGGCAAGATCCGCGGCGTCGTGCAGGACCGCACGATCTGGGAGGACACGATCTTCGCGCGGATGCTCAACGAGCATCCGGACAAGATCATCTCCGACATCGACTACAACACCTACCTCGACCTCTTCGACAACATGGTCCTGCGCGAGCTGGTCTTCCCGCAGATCATGATCTACCTCGACTGCCAGCCGGAGACGGCGATCAAGCGCATCGGCTCCCGCGGGCGCGTGATGGAGCAGGGGATCTCGCTCGACTACCTGCGGATGCTCAAGCGCAACTACGACGAGTTCATCGGCGAGATGGAGTCGGCGGGCGTGCGCATCCTGCGCATCAAGTGGGAGTCGTTCCAGCCGGTCGGCGAGGTCGTGCGCCTCGTCCACGAGTACTCGCTGAAGCCGTCGAGCTTCACGAAGTGGGTGCGCCCCCTGCGCAAGGCCCCGGAGATGAAGCCCAAGCCCCTGGCCCCGGACCATGCCTCCGTCTGAGACCCTCGCGGGCTGGACCGAGCGGGACGGCCTGCTGGCCGAGTCCCGGCTGTCCGCCCTGCGCCACGGCTTCACGACCCGTCGTCTCGGGAACATGGCCGATCCGGAGAGTCGCGCGCGCTTGCGCGCGCGCGGAATCCCGGAGCCGCTGACCCTCAAGCAGGTTCACGGGACGGCGATCCATGAGGCGGCGGCCGATCGCGCGGGTGCGGACGGCGACGGTTGGCTCGTCACGAAGCCCGGATTCGTCGCCGCCGTGTATGTCGCCGACTGCGTCCCGCTCTTCCTGTGGTCGGACGACCTGAGCTTGGCCGGCGTCTTCCACGCCGGCTGGCGCGGGACCGCGCAGGGCATGGCGAAGGCGGCGGTCGCCGCCTTCGCGGCGCGCGGCGTCCCCGCGGCGCGCCTGTCGGCGGCCCTCGGGCCCCACGCCGGCGCCTGCTGCTACCGCGTCGGCCCGGAGCTCCGGAAGGACTTCCCGGAGTCCTCGTTCGTGCGCCGCGGCGGCGCCCTCCATCTGGACCTCGCCGCGGAGAACCGCCGCCAGCTCGCCGCGGCGGGCGTGCCCGCCGAGAATCTCGGCGCGCCGGCGCCGTGCACCGTCTGCGGCCCGGACTATTTCTCGTACAGGAGGGACCAGCGGGGCGCGCGGATGTTCGCCGTCCTGTCTCTCGACCGATGGCCTTCGTGACCTCTCCCCGCCGCGCGCTGCGCGACGTGTTCCCTTACCAGCCGGGCAAGTCGATCGCGTCCGTCCAGCGCGAGCTGGGCCTCAAAGTCGTGGTCAAGCTCGCCTCCAACGAGAACCCGCTCGGACCCTCGCCGCGCGCCGCGGCGGCCTACCGCCGTCTCGACAAGCGCTGCGCGCTCTACCCGGAGGGCGCGAGCCCCGAGCTGCGGTCCGCGCTCGCGCGCTTCCACAAGCTGGACCCCGAGTCGGTGATCGTCGGCAACGGCTCCGACGAGATCATCCGCCTCCTCTGCGAGGCCTTCGTCGAGCCCGAGGACGAGGTCGTCGTCAGCCAGCACGGCTTCATCCGCTTCAAGCAGCAGGCGGCGATGATGGGCGCGCGCGTGATCGAGGTCCCGATGACGGACTGGACGCACGACCTCGAGCTGATGGCGAAGGCCGCCAGCCCGCGCACGAAGCTGGTCTTCGTCGCCAACCCGAACAACCCGACCGGCACCTACAACACGGCCGACGAGGTCGAGGCCCTGCTGAAGGCCGTGCCGAAGACCGCGCTCGTCGTCCTCGACGAGGCCTACTGGCACTACGCGCAGACGATCCCCGGCTATCCGAAGAGCCTGCCCGACATGGTCCGCGAGCACGAGAACCTGGTCGTGATGCGGACCTTCTCGAAGGCGTACGGCCTGGCCGGCCTGCGCGTCGGCTACGGCGTCGGCGATCCCGAGCTGATCGGCTGGCTCGACCGCATCCGGATGCCCTTCAACGTGAGCCTGCCGGCGCAGGTCGCCTGCGTCGAGGCGCTCAAGGACTCGGCCTTCGTCAAGCGCGCGGTCGCGATGAACGAGACCCAGCGCGCGCACGTCGCGCGCGTCCTCGGCGGACTCGGCTTCGGCTTCGGCGATTCCGCGACGAACTTCCTGTTCGCGCGCTCGCCGATCCCCGGGCGCGAGCTGTTCAAGGCCCTGCTGCGCCAGGGCGTGATCGTGCGCCCGCTCGACGAGTACGGCCTGCCCCAGCACGTGCGCATCTCGATCGGCGCGCCGGCGCAGAACAAGGCGCTGATCAAGGCGCTCCAGCAGGTCCTGGCGGTGCCCGCGTGACGAACCGCCGCGGGATGATCATCGCGATGGACGGCCCGGCCGGGGTCGGCAAGTCCACGGTCGGCGGCCTCGTCGCCAAGAAGCTCGGCTACAAGTTCATCAACACCGGCGAGATGTACCGCGCGCTGACGTGGAAGGCCCTCGAGGAGGGCCTGGACCTCGACGATCACGAGGCGGTGCTCGGCCTCGCGAAGCGCTCGCGCTGGGAGTTCAAGCCGATCGAGGAGGGCGGCGCGACGCTGAAGACCTTCCTCGACGGCGTGCCGGTGACCGGGCAGATCCGCGAGGAGCGCGTCAGCGTCAACTCGTCGCGCGTCGCCGCGAACCCGGGCGTGCGGAAGTTCCTGTCGAAGCTCCAGCGCGATCTGGGCGAGCCGGGCGGCATCGTGATGGAGGGCCGCGACATCACGACGCACGTGTTCCCCGACGCCGACGTGAAGATCTACCTCGACGCGAGCCCCGAGGAGCGCGCGACGCGCCGCTACCGCCAGCTGAAGGCCTCGGGCCAGGAGGCCGACCGCAACGCGATCCTGGCCGCGATCCTCAAGCGCGATTTGAACGACCTCAAGCGCGAGATCAACCCGCTCAAGCAGGCGCCCGACGCGCTCGTCATCGACTCGACGCACCTGACGATGCGCGAGGTCGCCGACCAGATCCTGCGCCTCGTCCGGCGCGAGGCGGCGCATGCCCGTCGATGAGCTCGCCCATCCGGCGGCGGAGTCTCCGGTGAGCGCGGACTTCGACTCGCCGTCGCGGCGCCTGGGCGTGGGCTTCATGCGCGCCGTCCTGGGCGCGTTCTGGGGCGTGCGCGTGTCCGGGCTCGAGAACGTCCCGCGCGCGGGCCCGCTGCTCGTCGCCTGCAACCACGTCAGCCTCGCCGATCCGCCGCTGCTGGGCACGGCGATCGACCGCGTCCGCAAGCCCCGCTTCTTGTCCAAGCGCGAGCTCTTCGAGAACCCGCTGATCGGGCGCTACTTCCGCTCGGCGGGCTGCATCCCGCTCGACCGCCGCGCCGCCGACGTGTCGGCGCTGAAGGAGGCCCTCGAGACGCTGGCGGCGGGCGGCTCGGTCGCGATCTTCCCGGAGGGGACGCGCGTGAAGGACGGGGAGCGGCGGGCGCCGAAGCTCGGCGTCGCGTACCTGGCCGCGAAGTCGCGGGCGCCCGTCCTGCCCGCGCGCGTGCTCGGCACCGGCGCGCTGCGGCGGACCAGGCCTCTCGAGGTCCGTTTCGGCGCCGCGCTGACGCCGCCGCCGGACGACGATCGCGAGACGGCGCGCGCGTTCGCGCGGGCCGTGATGGACGCGATCTACTCGCTTTGACTTGACGGAATCGATTCAGGAGGAAGACATGGAGCAACAGCACGAGGCCGGTTCGAACGAAGGGATCCCGGAGGGCGCGCCCGCCCCGGACGTCCACGCCGCCGACGAGGGCGAGATGACGATGGAGGCCCTGCTCGCCCAGCAGTCGGCGACCGTCGAGAAGCTCGCCGAGCACAAGGTCGCCTGGGTCAAGGTGATCGCGGTGACGCGCGACGCGGTCCTCGTCGACGTCGGCGAGAAGAACGAGGGGTCGATCCCGCTCGTCGAGTTCGTCGAGGACCTCGAGTCCCCGAAGGCCCCGGCCCCGACGGCGGGTCAGCGCGTGCCGGTGATCAAGGTCGGCTCGCGCGGCGGCCGCCCGTCGCTCTCCCACCGCAAGGCGAAGGCCGAGCTCGGCTGGGAGCTGATCGCGAAGGCGCACGCCGACAAGCAGCGCGTGCGCGGCACGGTGAGCTCCTCCGTGAAGGGCGGCTTCCTCGTGGACGTCCAGGGCGTGCAGGCCTTCCTGCCGGCTTCGCTCGCGGACCTGCGCCCGGTGCGCGATCCGAAGAAGATGGTCGGCACGGGCGTGCGCTGCTACGTGATCGAGGTCAACCAGGCCAAGCGCCAGCTCGTGCTGTCGCGCCGCGCCGTGCTCGAGGAAGAGGCCGGCAAGCGCCGGACGAGGCTCCTCGACGACCTGCGCGGCGGCGAGGTCCGCATCGGCCGCATCGCGCGCGTCTCGGCCGAGGGACTGCTCGTCGACATCGGCGGCGCGGAGGGCCTCGTGCGCCCGCAGGACATGGCCTGGGGCAAGCCGGACCCGAAGGAGTTCGAGCGCGGGCAGAAGCTGAAGGTCAAGGTCCTGCGCAAGCCGGAGAAGGAGGGCGAGCCTCTCCAGCTCGGCATCAAGCAGCTGCAGGCGAACCCGGCCGACGCGCTGAAGAAGCGCTTCCCGCCGAAGTCGACGGTCTCCGGCAAGATCATCGAGGTCGGCGCGCACGGCGTGCGCTTCCAGGTCGATCCGAAGACCGTCGCGTTCGTGCCCGCCGCCGAGTGCGACACCGACATCGTCTATAAACCGGGCGAGGTCGCCCGGGCGATCGTGCTGGGCGTCGACTTCTCGACCTTCGAGCTCCGGGCCTCGACGCTGCGCTTCGCCGAGATCCACGACCGCAAGCGCGTCGCGCAGTACATGAAGGCTCCGCCGCCGCTGACGCTGGGCCAGCTCCTGTCCCCGGAGAAGGAGGCCGAGTGACGAGCCGCGCCGCGGAGGAGCCGCGGCTCAAGCCCGTCCACGCCCGCCCCGCGCGCGGCGGCCGCTTCGGCGGCCGCGCGGCGGCGGCGGCGGCGGCC
>JAGWRY010000441.1 GCA_028869495.1 Elusimicrobiota bacterium
TCCGCCGCGCCCGCCGCGGCGGCCCCGCCCGAAGCGCCTCAAGGAGGCGCCCGGGAGGCGGAGTCGGCGCGCGCCGCGGCGCTCTTCGACGGCTCCGGCCTGCGCGCGGTCGACCCGGGCGACGAGGAGTGGCTGGCCGCCGCGGTCGAGACCCTCGGGCGCACGCGGACCGGGCGCCGCGTCCTGCGCGGGACCCGGCGCCTGGCCGAGACGCGGGGCCAGGCGACGCTCGTCCTGCTCAAGCCGATCTCGAACAACGGCGAGTTCCGCTACGACTCGGACCTGCTCGTGATGGACGCCGCGCACCGCCGCACGGCTCCCGAGCGCTCGGCGCCGATCCTCGCCCACGAGCTCCAGCACGTCCTCCAGCGGCAGCTGGGCCTCCCGTCCGACGCCCTCGAGCTCGAGGTCGAGTCGTACTCGGTCGAGAGCCGGGTCTGGAGCGAGCTCGGCGTCGAGCCCGCGCGCGGCAGCTTCGCCGCGGAGGCGCGCCGCCGCCTGCTGAAGGATCCGGACGCGTTCCTCGGCTGGCTCGGCGGGCAGTACGACAACAACCGCCTCCTTCACGGCGACTCGATGAAGGGCTACGTTCGGTGGCTGAAGGACGAGCGCGCGAAGGCCGTGCGCCGCCGCGCGCGCGGGCTCAGGGACCTGGAGGCCGCGCGCCGGATCGCGGACGCGATCCGCGCCGAGGGCAAGCCGAAGAAGGTCCGCCGGGCCTACGCCCGCGAGGAGATCGAGCCGATCGAGCGCCGCCTGCGCGACGCCGACGACGAGATCGCCTGGTGCGAGCGCGACCTCGAGCTGCTGTCGTCCCCCGAGGGGCGCGCGCGCTTCCGCGCCTACTCGCGGCGCGTGGTCCGCCGCGCCCGCGCGGTCTCCGCCTCCGCCCGCTGAGGGCGCCGCCTCCTAGTCCGGGTTCTCGCGCGCGTCCTCCCTCCCGGCGCACGAACTCGAGCGCCCCGGCGCGGCGGCGGCAAGAGTCCCAAGCCGTTCTGGGACCCCGCGCCGGATTTTTTTGTAAAACATCGCGATGAGACGAATTTCCGCGACCCTCTCGACCCTCCTTCTCGCCGCTCTCGCCGTCTCCGCCTCGGCCGCGTCCTCCGCTCCTCCGCCCGAGGCGTTCAACCCGCGCTCGGGAAACCCGTACTGGCTGAGGATCTACTCGACGGCGCCGTACAAGGAGTTCTGGACCGGCGAGCTGACGCTCAAGCGCTACGCGCGCGGCCTACCGAAGGTGATCGCGGCGATCAAGGACGCGCACGGCGAACTCGTCGCCCCGGTGGCCGAGCAGGTCGGGAGCCGTCGGCACCAGGTCCAGCAGCTGTCGTTTTCGCTCTCCAAGCGGTCGGCCGAGCGCCTCCTCAAGCGTCTGCGCCGGCTGGGCCGACTGCCCGCCCCGGCCGTGCGCCGCGCCGGGGCTCCGATCCCTCTCGACGAGGTGAACGAGAAGATCCGCCTTCTGACCGCCGAGAAGTCCGCCAACGCCGCGGCGCTGGCGAAGATGCCGGCGATCTCGGCGGCGACGGAGGAGATCCTCGACCATCTGCTGATGGTCCGCGAGGTCGCCGAGCGCACCGACGCGGAGGTGCGCTTCGATCTCGTCGTGAAGGCTCGGTGAGGACGGCCGCGGCCGTCGCCGCGGCGGCGCTCGCCCTGGCCGGCTGCGGCGAGGTCAGCTTCATCCCGGCGGCGCTGCCGTCCGCGGCGCCGAAGGCCCCCGTCCTGGGGCCGGAGCTCCCGGTCTCTCCGGTCTTCGGCGCGAGCCTGATCGCGAACCGGAACGTCTCCGGCGTGACGGTCGCGGCTCTCGTCGTCGGGCGCGGCCGGATCCGCGGCAGCGAGGTCTCTTCTCTGAAGAGCCCGGAGGCGCGCCTGCGGCCGCCGGTGCTCGCCTTTCTGATCCGCCATCCGACGAAGGGCGCGATCCTCTTCGGGACGGGGCTTCCCGACGATCTGGGGCGCCTGGGACGCCGGCACGAGCGGGGCAGTCCGCTGTCCCCCTTCCGCATCGAGGGGGGAGGCCTGATCCCGCGGCTGGCGCGCCTCGGGGTCAAACCCGAGGACGTCAAATGGATCATCCTGCCCGATCTGGCCCCCGAATGGGCGGGCCAGGCCGGCGCCTTCCCGAATGCGACCGTGGTGGTCTCCTCAGGGGCCTGGTCGAACCCGCGGCGCGACGACATGGGCGCCGGCCTGCCCGATCCGCGCGACTATGTTCCGGAAGAAAGGCTTAGGATCGTCGATTTTTCCGGAAAGGACCCCTATGGACCGTTCCGCCACGGGGTGGACCTGTTCAAAGACGGGAGCTTGGTCCTGCTGGATCTTTCGGGAGGCGCGACGGGCGGCATGGGGCTGTGGGTGAACCTGGACTCCGGGCCGCTCCTTCTGTCCGGACCGGCGGCCCTGGTCTACGACAACGTCTACGACAAGGCCCTGCCCGACCGCGGGATCGTCGCGGACCTGTCCGGCTTCGCGTGGAACGCGCGCGCGATGCGGCAGGCGCTCGGCGCCGTGCCGCGGCTGATCGTGGCGCCGGCGTACGACCTTTCGCCGCTGCGGATCTCGCCGCGTCCGGACATCGCGATCGCGCCCTGAGCGCGCGATTTTTCAAAACTCGCGCGCGAGCTCCGCGCGGCGTCAAGCGATTTTTTAGAATATTTTCGCCGCGCGGGACCGGGCCTTTCTCCGTCGAGAAATCGCGCTTCGCGCCGCGCGGAAAAATCCGGCGCGAAAAAAATTTGTTGACACGTTTCGGGGGCTGTGCTACAATCTTGATCGTTCGGCTGCGGTGCGAATCGCAGTCCAGCGGCAAAGTAAATTTGCCCCGGCTTCTCGAGAAGAAGCGAGAAGCTCGGACAAGTTTTTTGTTCCTTGAAAATCTGTTTTTGCGAGCGAATGGGCGCCCTGCTCCGCCTCCCCGGTGGAGAGGGCGTAAGGAAAATATAAGGTGTGTGTTTCGGGATCGTCGCTGATCCTGAGACAAACAAGAGCAAAGAAGAGTCAATTCTTCTCTATTTGGGCGTAAGCGGAGTCGCTGGGTCCTTACCCTGGCAAAACGCCAAAAGCTTTAAATGGAGAGTTTGATCCTGGCTCAGAATTAACGCTGGCAGAGTGCATAACACATGCAAGTCGAGCGAGGACTTCTGAGATTACATCAACTGAAGTCCTAGCGGCAGACGAGTGAGTAACACGTTGGCAACCTTCCCTTCAATGGCGAATAACTACCCGAAAGGGTAGCTAATACGCCGTACTCTTCCCGAGAGGCATCTCTTGGGAAGGATAGGTCCGCAAGGATCGTTGAAGGAGGAGCCTGCGGCCCATCAGCTAGTTGGCGGTGTAACGGACCACCAAGGCTACGACGGGTACCCGGCCTGAAAGGGCGGACGGGCACGATGGCACTGAGACACGGGCCATACTCCTACGGGAGGCAGCAGTGGGGAATTTTGGACAATGGGGGCAACCCTGATCCAGCAACTCTGCGTGAGGGACGAAGGTCTTCGGATCGTAAACCTCTTTTACATGGGACGAAATCCCGCAAGGGTCTGACGGTACCATGCGAATAAGCCACGGCTAACTATGTGCCAGCAGCCGCGGTAAGACATAGGTGGCGAGCGTTATTCGGAATTACTAGGCGTAAAGCGAGTGTAGGCGGATGCTTAAGTCCGGCGTGAAATCTCCCGGCTCAACTGGGAGCGGCCGTCGGAAACTGTGCGTCTTGAGTGGGGTAGGGGGCAGCGGAATTCCCGGTGTAGCGGTGAAATGCGTAGATATCGGGAGGAACACCTATGGCGAAAGCAGCTGCCTGGGCCTCTACTGACGCTAAGACTCGAAAGCTGGGGGAGCAAACAGGATTAGATACCCTGGTAGTCCCAGCTGTAAACGATGGCAACTAGATGTGGGGGGTATCGACCCCTTCCGCGTCGTCGCTAACGCTTTAAGTTGCCCGCCTGGGGAGTACGGCCGCAA
>JAGWRY010000045.1 GCA_028869495.1 Elusimicrobiota bacterium
CTCGTCCGCGCCCGCCTCGCCGCGCTCTCGCCGCTCGCGGAGAAGGCGGGC
The DNA here is from genome assembly GCA_028869495.1 of Elusimicrobiota bacterium. Classification (GTDB taxonomy): domain Bacteria; phylum Elusimicrobiota; class Elusimicrobia; order UBA1565; family UBA9628; genus GWA2-66-18. Next base: position 52 of record JAGWRY010000045.1, read on the forward strand.
TGGCTGAGGGCGGACGACCTCCTGGAGCGCGCGGCGGCCGCGGCCGACCTGATCGCGCGCGGGCGCGCGCCGAAGGACGCGCTCTCCTTCCTGGCTCCGCGCGGAAGCTTCTCGGTCGTCCGCCGCGGCGGACGGGTCTTCGCGTCCTCCCGCTCCTGGGCCCGCTACGACACGGTCGGGCGCGCGGCCGCCGCGCTCGACCCGGCGGCGGCCGCGCGGACGCTGACGGAGCTGGCGCCCCTCCTCGACGAGGCCTGCCGCCGCTACGGCTGCCGGGGGAGCTTCCGCGACTCCCTCTCCGGCGCGATCGGCGAGCTCGCGCAGGCTCCGGCGGCGGGCGGGGAGAGCGCCCTCGTCGCGTCCAAGCGCGGGATCGGCTGGGCCTACGCGGACCCCCGCCTGGAGGCGCTCGACCCAGCGCAGAAGCAGCTGCTGCGCCTGGGGCCCCGCAACGCGGCGGCGGTCCAGGGCTTCCTGCGCGCGCTGGCGGCCGCGCTCGGACCGTCCGCCCCTCCTCCGCCCCGGCGCGTTCCTTGACGTTTTCCTGACGTCCGCGCGCTATCCTTTCTTGCGGGGGGACGTTGCGTTGCGCCGAGAAGGGCGAAAGCCCGTCGGCCAGGAGGGCGTCATGATGCAGTCTCCCGTTCAGATCGCCTCGCGGGGCCTGAGCCTCGCGCCGTGGTGGCGCGAGCGGATCCTGCGCAAGTCGGAAAAGCTCGAGGAGTACTTCGGGCGGATCACGCGGTGCCGCGTCGTCGTGGACTCGCCGCACCGCCATCATCACAAGGGACGCGACTACCGGGTGCGCGTGGACATCGAACTCCCGGGCGCGTTCCTGGTGATCAACCGCGAGGGCTGTCCGACCCTCGACGAGGCCGTCGAGGCCGCCTTCGACGCGGCCCAGCGCCGGCTGGAGGACCGCGCGCGCCTGATGCACCACGCCGTCAAGCATCACGAGGCGCCGCCGGAGGGCGCGGTCGTCCGCCTGTTCCGCGACTCGGGCTACGGCTTCCTCGAGACCGGCGACGGGCGCGAGATCTACTTCCACCGCAACAGCGTGCTCGACGGCGCCTTCGACCGCCTGACGCCGGGCACGCGCGTGCGTTTCCGCGAGGAGGCCGGCGAGAAGGGCCCGCAGGCCAGCACCGTCGCGGTGGTCCGGCTCGCGCCGCTCCCGGAGCGGCCGCGGCGCCGCCGGGGCGCGGCGGTCGCCTACAGGTAGAGGCGGGCCACGCCGCGCGCGGCCGTCCGCCGGACGGGCAGGGTCACGACGTCGCCGACCTTGGCGTCCGGCGCGTCGGTCGCGTCGACGAGGACGTGCGAGATGCCGCAGCGCCCGACGAAGGGCAGGCGCACGCCCCGGCGCATGCCCCAGTAGCGGAAGCCCGAGCCGAAGCCGATCAGGCGCTCGGCCGGCTCCATCGTCAGGCCGTCGGCGTAGCCGACCGGGAGGGTCGCCACGCGCATGCGGCGCGGGGCCAGGTACTCGCTCGCGTAGCCGATCGAGGCGCCCTTGCGCACCTCGCGCAGGGTCAGGATGCGCGCGCAGAACTTCCACGCGTTCTTCAGCGGCGCCGAGCGCGACGACGGGTTGATCCCGTACAGGAGGTTGCCGAGGCAGGCCAGGTCGAAGCGGTGGTGCGGGAAGTCCATGAAGACCGAGGTGTTGGCCGCGCGCACGACGAGCCGCGGGTCCCTCTTTTTGTAGGGCGCGGCCAGGCGGCGGAAGGCGCCGAGCTTCTCCTCGGCCTCGACCGCGTTCTTGCCCGGCACGTAGTCGATGTGCGCGGACAGCCCGGTCACGCGCAGGCGCTTCAGGCCCGCCAGCGCCGCCATCAGGCCGGCCAGCTCGCGCGCCGGGACGCCCCAGCGCCCGAGGCCGAAATCCACGTCCACGTGCGCCTCGACCTTGCGCCCGCCCGCGGCCGCGCTGAGGGCGCGCGCCTGCTCGATCCCGTCCACGCAGGCGACGACGCGCAGTCGGACCGCCTCGCGCGCCTGCTCGGGCAGGATCGGGGCCAGCAGGTGGATCGGCGCGGCGATCCCCGCGCGGCGCAGGTCGGCCGCCTCGGCGAGGTCGCGCACGCCGAGGCTCGCCGCGCCCGCCTTCAGCGCGACCTTGGCGACCGCCGGCGCGCCGTGGCCGTAGGCGTCGGCCTTGACCACCGCCATCAGCTTCGCCCCGCCCTCCAGGCGCGAGACGGCCCAGGCCGCGTTGTGCGCGATCGCGGACAGGTCGATCTCGACCCACTTCAGTTCCTTGGGGGCGGCCATGCGCAGGCATCTTATTAAAAGTAGAATGCCCGCGTGACGACGCTGAGGATGGGCACGCGCGGCTCGGCGCTCGCGCTCGCGCAGTCGGGTCTCATGGCGCGGGCGCTGGAGGCGCTGCACCGCGGCCTGAAGGTCGAGACCGTCGTCGTCAAGACGAAGGGGGATCTCTTCGGCGCGCCGGCGCCGGAGCAGGCCAAGCTCCTGGCGCAGGGCGCGAAGGGACTGTGGGTCAAGGAGATCGAGGAGGCCCTCCTCGAGCGGCGGATCGACTTCGCGGTGCACAGCGGCAAGGACCTGCCGGCGGAGCTGGCCGCGGGCCTGGAGATCGCGGCCTTCCCGGAGCGCGAGGACCCGCGCGACGTCCTGGTCTGCGCGCCGGGACTGGGTTGGGCGTCTCTCGGGAAAGGGCACAAGGTCGGCACGTCGTCGCTGAGGCGGCGCCTGATGCTCGAGGCGGCCAAGCCCGGGATCGAGGTCGCTCCGCTGCGCGGCAACGTGGACACGCGCCTGCGCAAGCTGCGCGAGGGCGAATTCGACGCGATGGTGCTGGCGCTGGCCGGCCTCCGGCGCCTGGGGCGCGAGGACGTCGAGCACGAGGCGCTGGAGCCCGCCGCGATGCTGCCCGCGCCGGCGCAGGGCGCGCTCGCGCTCGAGGTGCGCGCCGACCGCCGCGACGTCGCGTCGCTGGTCGCCGCGCTCGACCACGCCGAGACGCGCCTCTGCGTCGAGATCGAGCGCGCGTTCCTGGCCGAGGTCGGCGGCGGCTGCGGCGCGCCGGTCGGCGCCTACGCGCGCGTGCGCGGCGCCGGGGTCCTCTTCGAGGGCTTCTTCGCGCGCGAGGGCGAGGCCCGGGGGCGGCGCGTCGCCGGGGAGTGCGCGGACCCGGCGCACCGCGGAGCCTTCGCGCGGAAGATGGCCGCGGAGGCGACGGCCCGGGCATGAGCCGGCTGGTCGGCGTGCCCGGCTCGGGCGCGCGCGCTTTCCTCGCGCGGCGCCTGCTCTCCGGCGGGGCGGCCGGGATCGCGCCGCCGGCGGGCCCGCTGGTCCTCGTCCTGCCCGACGCGGACGCGGTCGAGGACGTCGCCGACGCCTTCAAGGCGCTGGCTCCGCTCTTCGGCGGCGACGCCTCGCCCTGCGCGGTCTTCGGCGACGACCCGCGCGAGCGCCTGGCCTCGCTCGAGCTCCTGCGCGGCGGCGCGCGCCTGGCCCTGGGCACGCCCGCGGGGCTGGACGCGCCCGCGCCGCGCGCGGCGGACTTCGCGTCGCGCGTCGTGCGCTTCCGCGCGGGAGACGTCGCGCCCCGCGAGCGCGCGATCGACGCCCTGGTCCGCGCCGGCTATCAGCGCGTGGACTTCGTCGAGAGCCCGGGAGAGTTCGCGGTCCGCGGCGCGGTGCTCGACTTCCACGCCCTCGAGCCCCCGGCCGCGTGGCGCGTCCTCTACGACGAGGACCGGATCGCCTCGATCCGTCCGTTCGACCCGCTGAGCCAGGAGCCGGGCGCCGTCGTCGCCGGGGCCGCCGCGACGCCGGCCGAAGAGGCCTCGGACGGCGGGCGCGTCCGCGACTGGCTGGCGGA
>JAGWRY010000442.1 GCA_028869495.1 Elusimicrobiota bacterium
CGGGCGCCGCGGAGGGCGCGGGCGGGCTGTGGGGGTCGATCTCGGAGTTCCTCAGCGGGCTGACGGCGACGCTGGCGGGCAAGCTGGCGGTCGGCGCGGCGGCGTTCCTGATGATGGCGGGGGCGGGACTGACCGCCTATTCCCTTCTCTCCGGCGGCAAGCGCGCGTCGCTGGGCCTGCCGAACCTCGGCGGGATCACGGACTCGCTGAAGATCCGCCGCGGCGGGCACGACCGCATCGGTGTGGAGAACGACGGGCTGATCCGCTTCCCGGGCGGGGAGAAGGCGGCGGCGGCGAAGGCGCCCCCCGCGCCGGCCGAGAAGACGGCCGACGCGAAGAAGCCCTATCTCGAGAAGAAGGAGACGGCCGACGCCTCGAAGGGCGCCTGGCAGCCGCAGGACCGCCTCGCGCACAACCTGAGCGGCGCGAAGCTCTCGAGCAGCTTCGGCAACGGCTTCGGCAGCCACAACATCTTCGCCGGCAACAGCGTGGTGCCCGACTTCGCGCCGAAGGCCCTGCCGGGCATGGCGGGCGCGTCTCCGGCGAAAGGCAAGCTCTCGAAGGCCAGCTCCCTGGGCGTCGCCGGACGCGCGTCGGCGCGCAGCCTGGGCCAGGCGAGCTCCAGCCGCGCGCTCGGCCAGCTGAAGTGGGCGAAGGGCATGTCGGTGGCGGCGGCCGGCAGCCACAGCGCCGAGCAGGCGGCGTCGGGCGCCCAGAGCGCGTTCGACCAGCAGCAGACCGGCGGCGGCAACCTGATCACGCCGAGCCAGTACGGCGCGGTGGACACGCCGTCGAGCGGCGGCGCGCCGGACACGACGATGCCGACGGCGCCGGGCACCCCGACGGCCACGCAGGGCGACCAGCCTTTGCAGAACCAGATGAGCCAGATCGGCAACATGGCCAACCAGGCGATGCAGATGAAGCAGACCGGCACGATGCTCCTGATGATGGGCGCGGCGCTGATCGCGGTCGGCATCGCGCTGATGTGCACGATGTGGGGCGCGGCGATCGGCGCGGCCCTGATCGGCATCGGCGGCATGCTCGTCGGCATGGGCTTCATGATGCTGAACATGGCCCAGATGATGGCGCAGATGGCCAAGAGCATGGGCGCGATGGTCGCCTCGCAGGTCGGCCCGTACCAGGGTCAGGTCGTCAACTACTGCACGGACCAGGCCCTCAACGGCACGCCGACGCAGGACTGCCAGCCGCCGGACAGCATGACGCACCAGAGCAGCGTCCAGCAGAACGACCAGCAGGCCCTGCAGCAGCAGAAGACGATCGGGACGGATACGCCGACGGTGACGCCGGTGAAGGGGCAGTGACGCGGATAAAAGTCGGTAAAGAATGCGGTTCTCGGATTGACAGGAATGGGAGCGCCCGTTACACTTAGCGCGACGTGGGAGAAGATGAGCGATGACGTCCAAATTCTTCGAGCGCAATAAGAAGAAGAGCCTTCTGGCTCTGCTCCTGCTTTTCCTGCGCGAGCGCAAGGCGCTGAGCATCCTGCTCCTGCTCGTGATCCTGGCCTCGGGAGTCTTCTTGAGCCCGTCCTCCCTCCTTCTGCGCATGCCCGGCGGGGCGCGCTTCGCGGCGGGCATCGCCTGGATCGCGCAGAAGGCCGGGGTCGACGTCTCGCGCTGGGGCATGCTGCCGCCCGGCCGCCGCTCGTTCTCCGAGCTGGAGGCGGCGTTCCAGGCGGCCAAGGAGGCCGGCGCGCGCGGCATCGGCTGGGGCTCCTTCTTCGGCGGGCGCGGCGGCTCCGGCGCTTCCGGGGCGGGCGCCGCCGGCGGCGAGGTCGCGGCCGGCTCCGTCGGCTACGTGGTCGGCAGCCAGTCGGATCTGCAGGCGGAGTCCGCGAGCGGGGCCGGCGCGGCCGGCGGCCCCAGCGGCGTCCGGGGCGCGGTGACGGACCAGGCGCGCGGCGCGGACGCGAACACGGTGACCCTCTCTCCGGGAGACGTCGGCGGCCAGCGCGAGGGCTTCGTCCAGAGCGCCTTCGCGGGCGGCTTCATGAACGGCCTGCTCGGCGGAGGGGCGGGCGCGGCCGGCTCCCAGGGCCTCCTCTCCGGCGGGGCCTACGCGAGCCGGGACTTCTTCAACGGGGGCACTCTGGCGCCGGCGCCCGGCAACAGCGACCTGGCCAAGGCGGGGCTGGACGGGGTCCAGCCGGCGGGGGTCCCGAACGGCCGCATCATGGGCGCCGCGAAGGGCAAGCTGTCCATGGCCCGCGCGCTCCGGATCGACGCGGCCGCGCGCCAGGGCGCCGCGCGCGCCGAGGCGCTCAGCGGGCCGCACATGGCGTTCGTCCAGCTGGCCGAGGGCCGCGGCCGCGCGGTGATCGCGACCACGCCGAACTGCCAGCCGCCGAGCTGTCCCGCCGAGTACGCGGCGACCAACACCGGCGCGATCTACGACGGCAACGGCGTGGACGGCGCGGGGTCGAACATCCTCACCGCGCCCGCGATCGACGGGCTGACCTCGCCGAACGTCCCGGACGCGGGCCAGGCCACGGGCATGCAGAACACCGCCGAGCAGTACAGCAAGGACGCCCAGACCTGCCAGGCTCTCGACGACACGTCCGATCCCAACAGCTACGGGAGCCAGGAGCTGGCGCTCAACCAGAAGATGCAGAATCTTTCCAACCAGTTCAAAGCCGCCGACTGCGGCAGCGGCGGCTGCAGCCAGAGCAAGCTCGACTACTGCAACGGTCTCGGCGACCAGATGAAGTCGGCGTGCCGCAGCTACCAGTCGGTGCGCTGCGCGCACACGAAGGCCTGCCCGCTGACGGCCGACCAGTCCTGCGGCGACGCCGCGGACACGTGCAACTGATTCAGGAGACATCCCCATGGACCAGCCCAAGATCCCGACCCTCAAGGACTCGAAGAAGCCCCAGGTCAAGCTGCGCGGCCTGAGCAGCGCGACGCTCTTCGACCGCCTGAAGCAGTTCAAGAAGAAGGACCTGGCCTTCATCCTGGCGGGCCTGGGCACCCTCTTCATGGCCCCCCTGGCCGAGCACTTCATGATGAGCCCGGAGTCCGCCGACGGCACGCTCCAGCAGGGCTGGGGCGGCCACGGCTCGGGCGCCAACGGCTCCGACGGCATCTTCGGCGGCGGCGGCAGCCCCTACGAGCCCGGCACCTCGGGACTGGCCCCGGGCGGCCCGACCGGCGGCGGCGGCGACGTGATCACGCCGCTGAACGTGCGCGACCCCGCCAGCCTGATCATGGGCCCCGGCTCGACCCAGGAGCCCCCGACGAACTCGGTCGCGCCGGCGACGCCTCCTCCGACCGCGCCGACCCCGTCGAACGCGGACCTGAAGGACGCGCTCGCGGCCTCGGCGGCCCGCGGCATCGGCGCCGCGGCCAAGCGGGCCCTCCTGCCGGTCCCGCCGATCTCGCTGAGCGGCTCGAACCTGCGCGGCCTGGGCGTGACGGCGACGGGCACCAGCGCGCAGTGGACCCCGCCGAAGATCAACGACAACCTCGCCCCGAACCGCGTCGCGATGGGCGGCGGCCTCTCGCCGGTCGTCCACAACTCCCACTTCGCCGGCGTCGCGCGCGGCCCGGGCACGGGCGGCGGCGGCAGCCTGGACGCCCTCAAGAAGGCGGCCGCGGCGGCCGGCGACGCGATGAACCGCACCGGCAGCGCGGCCACCGACCTGAACAACGCCGCGTCGACCAAGATCGACGGCAACGGCCACGGCTTCGGCGGCGGCGGCCAGGGCGGCAACGGCTCCAACGACAAGGCCCCCGGCGACAACAACTCGAAGGGCTCCAAGAACGTCGGCGAGAGCCTCGCCTACGACATCGCCAAGCAGAAGGCGATGGACGCGCTGAAGCTCGCCGAGAAGGAGAAGGAGGCCAACGACTGGAACCTGCGCCTGCCCAAGCTCGAGGACAAACTCCTCGGCGACCTCTCCAGCAAGGTCCTCGGCGGCTGCGTGGACCACATGATGGGCGGCCAGGCCTGCATCACGCCGCCGTCTGGAACGTGGGGATTCGCCTGCACCGTCAACGGGACGAACAACGTTCCGATTCCGGCGAGCGACTTCGTCACGGACGGCAAGGACTGCAACTCCGGCAGCTACATGAAGACCGCGACAGGCTTCATCGACTGCTCGACTCATCAGCCGATGCAGTGCACTCCCATCGGCGGCAGCGGCAGCGACATCGGAACTTCCGGGGCGAACGGTCCCAATCAGGGCGTCACCGGGATGCCCGGGATGGGAACCTCCAGCGACGTGACGTCCCCGCCGGCGGCTAACCTGAATCAGGCTTGTACCGATCTGAAGTCCGCCGCGGACGCCCTGAACAAGTCGCAGACACCCGGCGCCTCCGGCGCCGCGACCAGCCTGACGAACGTGGTCGCGGAGGCGGCCAAGATCGTCACGGTGCGCGACGCGTTCGGCAGCACGACGGGCGGCAACCCGACGGGCGACTGCGGGGCGACCGCGATGTCCGGCCTCGACGGAGCGTCCGGCGGCCCGCTGCTGCAGAGGCTCAACAACCTGAAGGAGAAATTCAACGGGGCCGGCGGCGTCATCGGCAAGATGGACAAGGTGACCAGTCAGACGGATGCGACCAAGCCGGTCAACCTCGACACCGAGGTGACCCAGGTCGTCGGCGACTCGAGCCAGGGTCTCATCAAAGACATTGCGACCTTGAAGAGCGACGTCTCCAAGGTGGCGACCTACGAGCAAGGGATCGACAAGGCGACCGTGGACAACCCGAGCCCCGTTTCGCCAGACCTGCTGCGCAGCCTCGGCGGTCAAGATGCGGCCGCGGCGAAGGCCTATGGAGACAAGGTCAACGGGGCGCTCGCGACCGTCCGCAACTCTTACACGACGATCGATCGTCTGGTCACGAACATGAACACGGCGGCCGACGGCTTGGTCCAGCAGGAGACGCCGCTGACCAACTCCGACGGGGCGGGGCAGAACCTCGCCCAGATCGTCCAGGTCAACCAAAACCTAGATCAGAACGTCGTCAAGAAGATCAAAGACGACTCTCTGCAGAAGCCGGTGCTGGACGCGCAGAAGGGTGATCAGGCCCAGCCGGGCGACGTCGGACACGACGCGACGGACCAGGCCCAGCAGGACATCAGCACGCTCAGCAGCGAGATTCAGGCCTACTATACGCAGAAGAACGCGGGGCAGACCCCGACGCCCGACGCTAAGAAAGTGAACGGGGATATCGCGAATGTGGCCAAGGAAGTTCGCCAGATGCGTGGATCCCAGCAGCAGATCGACGCTAACATCGGAAACGCTGTGACGACGGCGGCTTCGAAGGTGGGTCTTTAGACCCAGGCGCGAAAGAAGCGGAGGGGATAAATTAACTAGGATGGGACGTCCCGGAACATTCTGACTCGGAGAGCGCCATGAAACCCCTGAATCCCGTCATGGCGGCCCTGTTGGCCGCGTCCTCGGCGGCGTTCCTGCCGCCGGGGAACGCCTTTGCCGGCGGGTCCGCCGACCAATGCTATCAGACGGTCCGCACCGGCAACGCCCAGCTGGACGCGGCCGCGCAGAAGATGACCGACGATCTGGCGCGCCAGCGCATCGCCTGCGTGCTCGGCGCCGACGCCTCCGCCAAGAAGGACGTGGCCAAGCGCCTGGAGAGCTTCGTCGAGAGCCCCCTGCCCGGCGGCGCCAGCCTCCTGAGCGCGCCTCTGAGGACCGATCTGTCCAAGATGCGCCCCAGCCTGGTGGCCGCGGTCTCGGCCTGGGTCGAGACCTCCGCGCGCACGGCCGACGACCTCTCCGCCCTCTACTTCCTGCTGGGCCCGGACGGGACGGCCCCGGATTGGGTCGACCGCCTCGGCGTCGCGCAGACGATGAGCCGGCGCGGCGCCTGCATCGCCGACCTGGGCGGCGCGATGTCCAACCTGCTCTCCGACGGCACGATCCAGCCGCTCGACGAGGGCGACCTCGCGGCGCGCCTGGAGTCCCTGCTCAACCAGACGACGGCCAAGGCCCACGAGATCCTGGCCGACCAGCGCTGCAAGGCCGACATCGAGGCCAGCATCGCCGCCAACCAGGCGCCCATGCCCGAGCCGCCCACCAGCCGCGGCGCCGGCAATCCGCTGGGCTCCTCGGGCGCCGGCTTCAGCTTCGACGACCTCTACAGGAACGGCGCGGTCGTGGGCCGGGTCTGGGGCTCGAAGGACGACGGCTACCGGACGCTGTCGATGAAGATTTACACGGTGCGCGACGGCGACGGCTTCAAGAACCAGATCGGCATCGTCGACATCACCGATCCGACTCATCCGTACGCGCCGCATTTCGTCGACCTGACCCAGAACGGCCCCGTGACGTTCTCCTTGAAGGACGGCGGCCGCCAGTACACGCTGAACGTGACGTCGAAGGACGGCGTCCAGTCGATCTCGCTGGCGCGCGCCGACGGCGCGGACGGCGGGCAGGCCTTTCCGCCGACGAGCGTTCAGGCCCTGCTCAAGGCGCGCGCCGACCAGGCGTCCCAGAGCGGCGTGGTCTCGGTCGGCGGCAAGAGGTTCCACGTGCTGGGCCAGGGCGGGGTCTTCGGCCGGGTGCTCTTCTTCTCGGACGACTCGCTCGACAGCCCGGATCCTCAGCCGGAGCTCATGGCCAAGGTCGCGATGGTCAACCACGACGGCTACACCGTGCCGGTGAACTGGATGCCCGATCTGGGCGACGTCGACGGCAAGCCCTATCACCTGGAGTTCGACCGTTCTCTGGGGATGTGGAAGCCCGTCGCGGGCAAGAGCCCGAAGCCGGAGCCCCAGCCCCAGCCGACGGCGGACGCGACGAAGACGGGCTCCGGGCCGGCCGCCGGCCCGACCCAGCCTTCCGGCTCCGCGCCCGACGTCGCGAGCGCGTCTTCCCTGGACGCGGCGGTCGCCGCCGCCCAGCAGGCCGGTTGGAAGGCCGCCGACACCAACTCCGGCTTCGACGACGCGACGCGGGCCAAGGTCCGCATCATGACCGACGGGGACGGAAAGGTGTACGTCCTGTACGCCCCGGACATGAAGGCGCCGGGAAACCAGGTCATCGTCCCCGATCATCTGACCACCGGGCCGACCCTGGAGAACGTCAGCGGCGCCGGGCCCTACATCGTGCTGAAGTACGACGGGCCGGCGATCTTCTATTTCACCCCCGACCAGCTGGTCGCCTTCGCCTCCGGGAAGAGCACGGACAACTCCGGCTCGATCTCCGGCGATCAGATCAACGGAGTGACGGACGTCCGCGTGGCCCTCGACATGCTGGTCACCTACTTCGACGTCTCCCCAGACGACGCCCGGCTGGACGCGATGGTCAAGGCGGCCCGGGGGCTCTCCGGGACCCAGCACATCTCGGGCAGCAAGACCCTCCTGGTCGCCTACCCCGCCGCCGAGCAGATCTGGCCCGAGGTCAAGACGATTCAGCCCGGCGTCACGAGCGGCGGCCCCAAGCTCGGCCCGCTGGCCGGGCCCGGGACCGCGTTCGTCTCCGGCGACGTCAAGTCCGACTTCCCGCCGCATCCCCAGAAGACCGCCAGCCGCGTCTGGACGATCGAGAAGAAGCAGAGCGACATCGCTCTCTACTCCGGGAAGGAGGACGAGCGCAAGGACGGCAAGGTCGTCGCCGTCCCCGTTTACGGCGTGTCGCTGAAGTTCGTCGACGACAAGAAGGAGACGCGCGTCACCGCGCCGATCGAGGTCTTCGGCGGAGCCCGCCTGGCCCTGCCCAAGGACCTGCACATGAAGGGCCTCGGCGCCGCCGAGATCTCGATGAACGCGCAAATGATGCTCTACCACGGCTCGACCGCCGCCAAGGGCGCGGTCGCCGTCTACCGCAGCGCGCTTCCCGCCGCCGGCGGCAACAACATCCAGGACCCGCAGAAGAACTGCGCGGGCGCGATCCTCTGGTGGGGGATGAGCGAGTCGCAGGCCCAGAAGGCCTGTCCGAGCGGCTCGCTCTAGAGCCTCCCGGCGGCGCCCGCGCCGCGCGACCCGGGACTTAGGGCCCAGCGGGGCCGGGTCCCGGGTCCCTCTTTTATAGAGGACTTTAGGCCCTGACAGGACCTGCTTCCTCTGTTACACTAAGCTAGGACCTTCGGGCCCCGTCTATGAAGCCCCTCGCTCGGAAACTCGTCGCCACGGTCGCGGCCGCGGCGCTCGTTTCGGCCAGCGTGCCTCTGTCGGCCCTCGCGGCCGGGACGCACAGCGACGAGCGATCCCGCGAGAACGCCGAGATAAAGGCGGCGCTTCGCAGGGACTTCAACAAGAACCTGCCGCAGATGGCCGCGGATGCGGAACACCGGGTCATCAACTATGGCCTCCCCCTGGGCGTCAGTCCCGCGCAGGCGATGCAAAAGCTGCGGGAGTGGGGCGTCTACGGCGGCAACGCCGACGTCCTCGGAACCTACATCGGGTTTTCCGGCGACGTCATCACGCCCCTCGGGGCGGCCCTCTACCTGACCCTGGAGAAGCGCTATGCCGCGAAAGGCGACATGGAGGGCCTCGCCGACGAAGTCCGCGCCCTCAAGCCGACCTTCGACCAGCTGCGCCAACTCGGTCCCATGGACGATTATCGCGACCAGAGCATGATGCGCGCGCTGAAGCGCTATCAGAGCGATTTCGGCAAGATCTCGGGCGCGCCGAGCGGAAGCGTCGGGGACGACTATCGCGAGGGCGTGCGCCTGCAGGCCCTGCTGACCGGCGCCGCCGTCGCCGATCCGCCCCGCAAGGACGCGATGACCCAGGTCCAGACCCCGGACGGCTACGACTACTGGGACGACAAGGGCGTCGCGTTCCGCATCAACAAGCAGAACGCGACCGTCTACAACCGCCAGCTCCAGCAGAACCAGCACAAGATGAACATGGACCGCCCGCCGCAGGTCCCGTTCATCCCCGAGACCGGACGCTACAATCCCGAGACCTTCGAATACTCGTACTGGCGGCTGAAGAACCAGTACGACGCGCTCAGCGACGGCCTGCACCGCGACCGCATGCTCGCCCTGGCCGAGCTCCTCGGCATCGCCAATCAGTTCCGTTCGGACACGTGGCTGTCCGACAAGCGTCTCGAGGCCGACATCGAGGCGCAGGCGAAGGCGAAGTTCTACCGGCACCACGGCAAGGACTACTCGGTCTGGGACATCGTCGAGCCCAAGTTCCGCCAGCGCGAGGCCTATCTGCAGGGAGCCGCGACCCGCGTCGCGCGGTTCAAGTCGGACATGGACGAGGTCGAGGCCGGCCTCAAGAAGAACCCGATCGCCAACGACGGACAGGTCCAGACCCTCGCCCTCGACGAGCAGTCCGCCCTGCGCTGGCTGAGCCTCGGCGTCCTGGAGACGCAGTCGTACTACGTGAAGACCCAGCAGGAGCACCTCGACCCGTCCTCGCCGGACTCCCAGCAGTTGATGGACGCCCTCGACAAGTCCAAGCTGTCGGGCTCCGAGAAGGACGCCTACAAGGTCCAGTGCGGACAGAGGATGGTCTCGCGCCTGAAGTCCCTGGACGCCGTGCTCGAGCAGACCCGCCGCAGTCTCTCGAAGGCCGACTACGCCGTCAGCATGGACCTCGCGAGCGCCGCGCTGGCCTCGAGCCAGAAGGAGCTGACGCGCCTCGGCTCGCAGTACTCGCTCTGCGCCGAGATGCCGACCTCCGCCTTCCTGGCCGGCCAGCAGACCGACGCCAGCTGGCTGAACTTCGGCGGGAAGTTCATGGTCTGGGCCTACCGCAAGGCCGCGCCCGGGACGCAGTACGCGGCCGCGATGAGGCGGATCGAGGGCCACGGCCCGCAGTACGACCGGATCATGCGCCTGATCGCCGCGGGCCGGATCCAGCAGGCGGAGACCGCGGCGATCGCGATGAATCCGGACGCGGCGCGCACCTCGTTCTCGGCCGTGCTGGGGCGGGCGTCCGGTCCGCTCACCGAGGACCAGCGCCTGACGCTGTCCCTGCAGGCCAACCGCGACCTGATCGGCACGGTCTTCAACACGAACAAGTGGCTCAACGGCGCCGGCTCGATCCTCACCGTGGCCGTCGGCGCGGCGGTGCTCGGCCCCGCGCTGCGCGGGATCTCGCGCGGGACGGCCGACGGCCTCGACGCCCTCGCCGCGCGCATCCCGACGGGCGAGACCATGGTCGGCCGCATCGGCTACGGCGTCGTGCGCTTCCCGGTGACCGCGCTCAGCGAGTCCCTCAAGCACGCCGCGGCGCGCCTGCAGCTGCTGGATCCGAACCAGGCCCGGGTGGAGGCCATGGTCGAGAACCGCGCCGGCCGCCTCCTGCTGTCGAGCACCCTCCGCGGCGTCAACGCCGCGGCGCGCCAGATGTCGTTCACCGCGCTGTCCGGCGGGATCTCCGGAGGCTTCACGGCCCTCCAGCACGTCTACGACAACGCGACGGAGAAGGTCTGGGCGCCGGGCAAGGGCCGCGACGTCCCGATGCTCGGCTGGTTCGGCGCCAAGCCCTCGATGTTCGCCGGCAACGTCTTCGACGGCGACTTCCGCGGCCTCGGCGACGCGTTCTGGACCGGCGCCGAGAACGGCGTCTGGTGGGCCAACGACTCCTGGCATCCCGCTCTCGGTTACGTCGGCCTGCCCTCGTCGGCGCTCCGCGGCACGCCCTTCCTCGGCGTCTCCGACGTCGTCGGCGCGCGCGGCGTCGTCGGCTCCGCGTGGACGGCCGGGTCGTCCCTGTTCCGCCGGATCGGGTGGGCGGCGGAGCCGCTGGAAGGCGAGTCGCTCAGCGGCGGCGCGCTCGACACGCTCTCGAAGACGGGCTTGCCCGGCAAGATCCTCGCCTTCAACCTCGGCATGGCCGACAACGTGGCCAAGTACGCGCTCTTCAGCGAGGGCGCCGGCTGGGTCGGCCGGACCTGGGGCTACAATTGGAGCCACTGGAGCCGCGAGGCGGATCTGACGCGGCGCATCAAGGGCGCCAACTCCGAGGGCGACTGGATGCTGCAGGCGCCGCTGTGGATGCTGATCCCGACCTTCTCGGCGCACCAGGCCCTGGAGGCTCAGACCTCCCAGCTGGCGATGGAGGGGATGCGCCAGTACGACGCGGCGGGGCGCTGGAAGGAGTACGCGACGGCCGAGGACGGCGCGACCCTCCCGTTCGTGACGCGCTGGAAGGCGCCGCTCGCCCAGCGCTTCTTCGACTTCAACCTGATGCCGGAGGAGACCGGCGAGCGCTGGACCGTCACGGAGCACATCCGGCGCCTCGGCATCCGCAAGACGATGCTCCATTCGCTGGCGCCCGGCGTCGAGGACCCGAAGCCGTCGGACGTCAACCCGATGCGGTTCTACGAGATCACGACGATGCCCGACGGCGCGGAGATCGCCGATCTCCGGGTCAACGACGAGGTCCGCTACGTCGGGCACCAGAACTTCGTCGAGGCCCTGGTCGACAACCCGAAGCTGGCGTCCGACATCCTGGCCGTCGGCGCGAAGGGCGGTCCGGCGTTCGGCGCGAGGGTGTCCGGCTTCGGGCGCGTGACCCCGGAGGTCCAGAAGGACGTCGCGGTCGCCCTGTACTCGTCGAAGCTCCAGATCGGGCGCCCGATGCCGGCGGAGGTCGCCGCCCGCGTCAACGCGATCCTGGAGCCGTACCTGAAGGCCAACGAGGACGTGAAGCCCTTCGCGAAGGCCTACGTCCAGGCGCTCGACAAGCTGCCGAAGGACTCCGAGAAGTTCGACGCCGTCCTCGACGGCGTGCTGAGGCAGGTCTCGGAGTGGCGCGGCAGCGGCTCGCGCGGAGGCGGCTACCTGGAGCTCGTCTCCCGCCTGCGGACGGAGGCGGACGCGATGAAGGCCGCCGGAAAGATCTCCGGGCCGGAGCGAGACACTCTGGTCAAGCTCTACGACTACATCGACGCGGTCGACGCCCGCTTCAACAGCTTCAACAACGTCGGCCGCGTCCGGGCGCTGAATTCGGACACGCTGGCGGCCCTGCGCACCGAGTATCCGCAGGCGCGGGAGCGGGCCGGCCGGCCGGTCGAGCGCGGCGCGGCGGCGCGCCTCGTCGGCGAGTTCTCGCAGGCCCTCGACCGCTGGGCCGCCGAGCACCCCGACGCGTCCGCGCGCGTCGACGGGCAGGGCGCCGACGGCTCCTACCAGAAGCTGATCGGGACGCTGCGCGCGCGGCTGGAGAAGGAGGCTCCCGGCCTGTCGGAGGCGGAGCGCAAGGACCTGGGCGACGCCCTCGACGAGATGGCGGCGGCGCCGTGGATCGTCCACGACTCGCACGGCAGCGCGCTCCACGAGTGGCGTCCGGAGCAGTTCGAGAGCCTGATGGGCGCGCTGACCGGCTTCGCGCACGAGGGGCGCGACGGGGCGTCGGTGCGGCTGTTCCAGATGCTGAAGACCGGCGGCGGCAAGACGATGCTCGCCTACGAGGGCCTCCTGCCGGTCATCGAGGCCGACGCGAAGGCGCACGGGGGCCTGAAGCCGGTCTTCCTGACCGTCCAGTCGAACCTCGAGGCCCAGGCGCGCATGGAGTTCATCGCGTACAAGAAGATCGGCTCGACGCTCGACTTCGATACCTACGAGGGCTTCAAGACGAAGGTCGCCGAGGGCAAGATCAAGGGCAAGGACGTGCTCGAGAAGCACTGGATCATGGGCGACGAGTTCGACGGCGCGGCCCTCCAGCCGCCGCTGACGATCGGCGCGATCACCGGCCGCATCCTGCGCCTCCTGCCGGTCTACCGCCGCATCGCGGACCTCGACGCGGGCGTCGCGGACCGCCTCGACGCGGCCCGCAACGCCCACGGCGGCCGCCTGCTCTCGGAGGCGAACCGCATCGTCGAGGCCGCGGGCCGTCTGCGCTGGAGCGGGGCCGGCGACGTCCGCGCGGAGGCGGACGCGCTCAAGGAGGCGGTTTCCGACGCGAACGCGGCCCGCGGCGCCGACGCCCGCGCCCAGGCGGAGGCCCGGCTGAGGGCCTCGGCCGGGCGGCTGGACCGCCTGCTCAAGGACGTCCCGTCGGGAGAGGGCGAGGAGGTCGCCGCCGCGCGCGAGTCCCTGCGCCGCCTGGAGACCCAGCTGTCTTCGCCGCCGGACGAGGCGCGACTGCGTCGGGCGGCCGTCAAGGACATGACGGCGATCTTCCGGCGCGAGAAGGGCCTGATCGGCCTGACCGGCAGCGAGGCGGGACTCCGGCGCCTGGCGCTGGCGGCGGACGTGCGCGCGGCCGAGCTCGAGGCGCGCGTCGAGCGCCTGACCGACGAGGCCGCGGCCGCCGAGACCTCGAAGGCGCCCGGCGCTTCCGAGCGGGCGGCCATCCTCAACGAGCAGCTCGCCGAGGCGCGCGACCAGCTGAGCCTCGTCGAGTCGTTCCAGGCCGTCGACTCCGGCTCCCGCCTGGCGACCCTGCAGGACAAGCTCGCGGCGGCCCGCCTCGGCGGGACCTCCGTGCCGGCCGGCCGTCTCGCCGAGTGGCGGCGCGAGGCCGAGCGGATCGAGCGCTCGCTCCCTCCGGACGCCCAGGCGGCCGCGCGCGAGCGCGCGGGAGCCCTCGCGCGCCTGGACTCCCTCGGACGCGAGCTCGGCTCCGTCGACGCGAAGCTGGCCGAGTCCGAGCGCTCGGGCCGCGCCGACGAAGCCTTGCGCGTCCGCCGCGCGGCCCTCGAGTCGGACTATACGACGACCCGGGCCGAGATCGGGCGCTGGCGCGCCGCGATGTCGGCCGATCCGGCGCCGGGGGACCTCGGCGCGATGATGAGCCGCCTGGACGCGCTCGACGCCCAGACGGCCCTCCTCCAGGGACAGGTCGACGCGGCGAAGATGCGCGGCGAGCGCGCCGGACCCGGCGCCGCGC
>JAGWRY010000443.1 GCA_028869495.1 Elusimicrobiota bacterium
GCTGCCGGCGATGACGCCCCAGGCGACGAGCCGCCGCGCGAGCGCGCCGCGGACGGCCGGCCACGCGAAGAGCGTGCCGGGGAAGGTCTCGCCGAGCGCGGCCTTCAGCCCGGCGAGCCAGCCGGGCAGGAACGCGACGCCGCGCTGGGCGCGCGCCGCGTCGACGAAGTAGCTGGTCAAGCTCCCCGCGCGCCAGTCGGCGGCCGCGAGCAGGATCGCGAAGGCGGCGCCCGCCGCCGCGCAGGTCCGCAGGGTCCGCGCGCGGCTCTTCCGGTCGAGGCCGGAGAGAGCCGCCGCCGCGAGGAGCAGGGCGCCCTGCGGGCGCAGGAGCGCGGCCAGGGCGAGAAGGGCGGCGGCGGCGCCCTCGCGCTCCGGGCGCTCGCAGAGGAGCCAGGCCGCGCCGAGGGCGGCCGCCAGAAAGGCCGGCTCGGCCATCAAGGTCCCCGCGTAGCGGACGGCGGTCGCGTTGAACAGGAAGAGAGCGGCGCTCAGCGGCGCCCACCAGCCGCCCAGGCGGCGGCGCTCGAGGAGCCCGAAGAGGAGCCCGGCCGCCAGCATCGCCGACAGCGGGAAGATCCGCAGGCACGGGGAGGCCGGGGCGAACAGGCGCACGAACGGGCTCAGCAGGAGCGGCAGGCCCGGGAAGCGGTCGGCGAGCGAGACGTCGAAGGGGACCGGGCGGCCGAGGACCAGGGACGGCAGCGCGCGGGCGGTCAGCAGGTACCAGGCGTCGTCGACGAAGTAGCCGACGAAGAAGATGTTGGACGCCAGGACGTGCAGGAGGAGCGCCGCGGCCGAGACGAGGGCGACGGGAGCGAAGCGCTCGCGGAAGGCGGGTCCGCCGCGCGCGGCGCGCGCCGGGCCCATGCGCGGCCTAGCGCCCGCGCCCGGCCAGCGCGACGATCGTCCGGTACTGCGCCGGAGTCACCGGCTGGACCGACAGGCGCGAGCGCGCGAAGAGCGCCATCCCCGCGAGCGCGGGGACGCCCCTGAGCTCGTCGAGGGAGAGCAGGCGCGGCAGCTTGGCCTCGAAGCGCACGTCGACCTGGTCCCAGACCGGCGCCGCGCGCGTCGCGCGCGGCTCGTAGTGGCCGCCCTTCGGGTCGAACTGGGTCGGGTCGGGGTAGGCCTCGCGCGCGACGACGGCCAGGCCCGCGACGCCGGACGGAGCCGCGTTCGAGTGGTAGAACAGCACCTCGTCGCCGGCGCGCATCGCGCGCATGAAGTTGCGGGCCTGGTAGTTGCGCACGCCGTCCCAGCCGGAGACGCGGACGCGCTCCAGGTCGTCGATCGAGAAGACGTCGGGCTCCGACTTCATCAGCCACTGCCGCGCGCTCATCGCGCGATTCTACCAAAGCGGGCGCGCCCGGTCGGCTACAGGCGCTTCCTGAGCCGGGCGAGCGTCTCTTTCGCGCGCCGGCGCGCGGCCTCGCCGTCGGCGCGGCCCGCGTAGCGGCGGCGGTAGTGCGCCTCGACGAGATCGGCGAGCCCGGCCAGGTCGGGCCGCGCGGCGGCGACGTCGCGCGCGAACTCGCGCGGCGTCTGCCAGGCCTTGCGGGGCAGGCCCGCGCGCGCGAGCGCGCGCTCGGCGCGCTCGTACTCGTCGCCGCGGCGCAGGAGCGCGCGGGCGAACGGCAGGCCCCAGACGAGCAGGCCCAGCAGCAGGACGGCGGGCAGGGCGCGCTGGAGCAGGACGGAGAGGCCGCCCTGCGCGAGGGCGAGGAGGCGCGCGAAGCGCAGGCGCATCAGCTCGTTTTTCTGCGCGTACTGGTCGTAGCCGATCACGCTGCGGTACCAGCGCGACTGCGCGGCGTCGAACAGGCGCTGGAGGCGGCGCGAGAAGGCGTCGGCCGCGGCCGACCAGCCGGACTCGGCCGGGGTCGCGTCGTAGCGGACCCAGCCGCGCCCGGGCAGGAGGGCCTCGACCCAGGCGTGGGCCTGGCTCTGCCGGACGTCGTAGAAGCGCCCCCACTCGTTCCACTCGTCGGCGTGGAAGCCGGTGACGAGGCGCGCGGGCACGCCGGCCTCGCGCATCAGGATCGCGGCCGCGGTCGCGAAGTACTCGCAGTTGCCGGAGCGGCTGACGAACAGGAAGTCGGACAGCGTGCTCCCGCCCGAGTGCGACGAGTACGCGTAGCCGCTCTGCAGGCGCGCGACGATCGCGTCGGCGCGCCGGCGCGGATCGGCGAGTCCCTTCGTCCAGCGCGCGGCCAGCGCCGCGAGGCGTCCGCCCGGATCCGGCGGCAGCTGGAGGGCGGCCGCGCGGGCGCGCGCGCGCAGGTCCACGGCCGCGTCGGTCGGCTCCCGGCCGGGCGGGGCGGCGTAGACGCGGTAGCGCGCGCCGCCGCCGAACGGGTCCTGCGCGTAGACGGTGTCGGTGTGGTCGAACCAGGCCCGTCCGGGCAGGCCGTCGATCAGGCGCGGCGCGCCGACGGTGAAGACGACCGACAGGCGCATCGGGTACATCTCGATGTCGACGCGGCCGCCGTCGCCGCCCGTCGTCGCCGGGAAGGCGAGGGTGCCGCCGCGGCCGCCGATCCAGGCGCGGTCGTCCGCGGCCGTCTCGATCCGGCGCCCGGAGCGCCAGCGGAACGGCATCGGCGCCTTGGTCCAGCTGCGCCCGTCGAAGCGGTCGAACGCGGCGCCGCGCACGTAGATCGCCGGCGCCGACGCCGCGCTCTTGGGCGGGTTCTCGGGGCGCACGCGCATCACGCGCGCGGAGGACTTGCGCAGGTCGCCGAAGTAGCCGAGCGTCACGCGGTTCGTGAACCCCGTCACGGCCTCCGAGCGGACCGCCAGCTTGTCCATGCCCGAGGCGGCGAACGGGTTGAAGCGGCGCAGGCCCTCGACGCGCGGGACCGCGACGAAGATGAGGGCGCCCAGGAGCGCGCCGCCCGCGAGCAGGCGGGCCAGCGGCCCGGCCCAGGACGACGGGCGCTCGGGGCGCGCGCCCGACTGCAGGAGGAGCCAGCTCCCCGCGAAGGCCAGCCAGGCCAGGAAGAGCGGCAGATACCACGGGCTGATCGTCAGCGCCGAGACGAGGAAGAAGGCGAGATACAGGATCAGGAAGACCTGCCTCAGCTCCCGGCGCGGCCAGGGGCTCAGCAGGCGGTTGAGCAGGAGGTAGCCGAGCAGGTGCGCGTTGGCGACGGCCACGCCGGAGCGGCGCCAGTCGACGAGCGTCAGGTAGAGCAGGGCCAGCACCGACAGCAGGTTCCACAACCGCTTCGACGGGAACGGCCCGCCGCGCTCGTGCAGGAGCCAGCCGAGCGGGATCAGCGGCGCAAAGGCCAGCAGGACGCGCGGGCTCAGGTCGTCGACCAGGAACAGCGACGCGTAGACGAGGATCCCGCCGGCCAGCGTCAGCCGGCGCAGGGCCGTCGAGTCGGCGGGGCCGTCGTCGCGCGCGGGCGCGGCCTCGGGCGCGGGGCGGGGGGCGCCTCCCGCGCCGACGAGGGCCAGCGCGCGCAGAAGCCGGTCGAGCTGGTCCAGGCCGCGCGCCGGCGGGACCTCGACGCCGAGGCCGACCAGCCCCGTCTCGGCTCCCGAGTCGACGTGCCAGCGGCAGGCGGCGGCCGCGCGCTCGACGGCCGGCTCGTCGGCCCCCTCGAGGCGGACCAGGGCGCGGCCCTGCGGGGCCTGCGCGTACTCGGCGACGACGGGACTGCCGGTCTTGGCGGTCAGCTTCCAGTGGATCAGGCGCGCGTCGTCGTCCGGCGCGTAGGGGCGCGGCCCGAAGAACTCGCCGCTGCGCGCGCGGCGGGCGGAGCCGTCGGTCCGCGCGCGCGGGTCCTCCTCGAGCGCGGCCTGCGGCGAGAACGGCGCGGCCTGGGGCAGGACCAGCAGCTCGGCCGGCGGCACGCGGAGGCGCGCGCGGAAGAAGCCGAACGGGTACAGGCTCTCCAGAAGCAGGCCGCCGGCGACGATGCGCCCTCTCTGGGGCAGGACGAGCCGCAGCTCGGCGCGCGCGGAGCCTCCCGGCGCGACGTCGCCCAGCTCCGCGGCCCCGAGCGGCC